>CAMOTK010000038.1 GCA_946625715.1 uncultured Prevotella sp.
CGGCATAGAATGATACGTGCATTTCTGTTGGCTCATCTTTGGTAAGCACAAAGGGAATGCAACCGCCAATTTCGACTGTTGCATCAGACTTTGGCATGACCAACAGACGGAACACCTCGTTCAAAGCAATCAGCATATTCGACTTACCGGAAGCGTTTGAACCATAGAGGATGCCTAACTTATACAAGAACACACCATCAGCAACTTCGGTGACAAGTTCCGAAGATGGTCCCTTGGCCACGAAGCTTAATTCCTGCTTGTCGCGAATGGAAAGATAGTTCTTTACCCAAAAATCTCGTATCATACCGCAATTATTTTGTCTATTATCGTTATTTTGCTACAAAAATATAAATAATATTTTAAACTTGTGTGTATTAAGTTGTTAGTTTTTTGTAGTTATCATACGAATTTATATATATTTAACATTGTTACCGGCGTAAAAAAGAGAAACGCCGTTGCAAAGGATGTGCAGCGGCGTTCCGGATGTTGTGGTAATACGTTAAGGGAAGAATCATTTGTAGAGGAAGCGCTTGATGCTCTTCTTCGGCGTCTTCTCGAACTCCTCTTCGTAGATTTCTATTTCCGAAATCTTCTCGTAGGCGGGCAGCGACTGGTTGAGCGTCTCGCGGTTCTGCTCCATGATGTTCTTCAGGTCCTCGTTGGTGAAGCTCATGTTCTTGGCTTCGTCGAGGTCGGGATGAACGAGGGCCACGAGCTTGGTGTCGCGCTGTACGACGATGCTCTCAACGACGAGCGTCAGGGAGTTGAGCTTGTCTTCAATCTCCTCGGGATAGATGTTCTGGCCGTTGGGGCCGAGCAGCATGTTCTTCGAGCGTCCGTTGATGAAGACATTGCCCTGATAGTCCATTGTGCCCAGGTCGCCCGTGTGGTACCAGCCTTCGCTGTCGAGCGTTTCGCGTGTGGCTTCTTCGTTCTTGTAGTAGCCCAACATGACGTTGAGGCCGCGTGTGAGAATCTCGCCAGGAACGTTTGCGGGGTCGGGCGAGTCGATTTTCACTTCCATGTGGAGCGCAGCACGGCCGCAGGAGCCGGGCACGAAATTGTGCCAGTCGGCGTAGCAGATGATGGGTGCACACTCTGTGGCACCATAGCCCACGGTGTAGGGGAAGTCGATGCGCTTGAGGAACTGCTCAACCTCCTGGTTGAAGGCAGCACCGCCGATGATGACCTCGTACATGTTGCCGCCGAAGGCCTTGACTACCTCTTGGCAGATGGCCTCGCGCACCTTCTTTGAGATGACGGGCATGCTGAGCAGTAGGCGCATGCGGTTGTTCTGGATTTTGGGGAACACCTTCTTGCGGATGATCTTCTCGATGACCAGCGGTACGGCAATGATAATCTTCGGCTTTACCTCGGCAAACGACTGTGCGATGATGGCCGGCGAGGGAATGCGGTTGAGATAGAACGTGTGGCAACCATGCAGGAACTCGAAGATGAACTCGAAGGCCATGCCGTACATGTGGGCCATGGGCAGGATGGAGATGATGTTGTCGCCAGGATTGATGGTCTTGCCCAGCACGTCGCAGGCAAAGTCGTAGTTGGACCACAGTGCGCGATAGGGCACCATGACACCTTTGGAGAAGCCTGTTGTGCCGCTGGTGTAGTTAATCATGGCCATCTCTTCGCCATTGGCCTCTTTATAATAATGTACGTGTTCCTTTCTGAAATATTTAGGGAACTTCTTGCCGTAGAGCTCGTTCAGGTGTTCGCGGGCGTAAGTGAGCTTATCGGTGCGCGAAATGAGTAGCGAGTAGTCGGGGTTGTTGATGATGCCTTCCAGATGGGGCATCTGCAGCGGGTCGATGGTGGTGGCCACGTGGTCGCCAACGAAGAGCAGACGAGCATCGGAGTGGTTGACGATGTTGTGAATCTGGTCGGGCATGAACTCGTGGAGAATGGGCACGGCAATGGCGCCGAAGGTGAGTGTGGCCAGGAAAGCCACAGCCCACTGGCTGGAGTTGCGTCCGCACAAGGCAATCTTGTCGCCTTTCTGAATGCCTGAGTTCTCGAACAGGATGTGGATTTTCTCAATCTTACGCGCCACATCATGGAACTGAAGTGTCTGGCCTTTGTAGTCGGTCAGTGCATCGCGGTCCCAGTTGTCGATGATGGACTTTTCGATTAATGCGTTAAAACTTGGTATTTCTTGCATAGTTGTTATTAGATATTCTTATATAGGTAACGTTTGATGCTTTTTTTAGGTGTCTTCTCGAATTCTTCGTCGCGCAGTACGATGGCTGCAATGCGACTGTAGGCAGGCAGCATCTGGTTGAGCTGCAAAAGGTTTTGCTCCATAACCGACTCCAGCTCCTCGCGCGAGAATTGCATGATTTCGTCGCTGTCGGGATATACCAGTGCAATGAGCTTGTCGCCTTTCTGGATGACCAGACTTTCGTTGACCATCGTCATGGAGTTGAGTTTGTCTTCAATTTCCTCGGGATAGATGTTTTGTCCGTTGGCGCTGAGCAGCATGTTCTTGATGCGTCCGCGAATAAAGATGTGGCCGTCGGGCGACATTGTTGCCAAATCGCCCGTATGATACCAACCGTCGGCGTCGATGGCCTGGCGTGTGGCTTCCTCGTTCTTGAAGTAGCCGAGCATCAGGTTGCGGCCGCGGGTGACAATCTCGCCCGGCACCTCTTCAGGATTGCTGCTCAGAATGCGTACTTCCATATCGTCGAGTACTGTGCCGCAAGAGCCAGGCACGAAGTCGTGGTAGTCGGAATAGCTGATGAGCGGTGCACACTCGGTGGTGCCGTAGCCCACGGTGAGCGGAAAGCCGATGTCGAAGAGGAACTGCTCTACTTCTTTCGAGAGGGCAGCGCCCCCCACAATCAGTTCGTAGGCATTGCCGCCAAAGGCCTCGGCCACCTGTTCGCAGATTTTGGCTTTCACCTTTTTCGACACCAACGGCATAGCCAGCATGAGCCTCATGCGGTTTGACTGGATGACGGGGAACACCTTTTTGCGAATAATCTTCTCCACCACCAAGGGCACAGATACGACAAGCGCCGGACGGATGTCGGCAAAGGCTTGAGCAATGAGTGTGGTGGAAGGCAGACGGTTGAGGAAAAACAAGTGGCAACCGCTGATGAAGGAGAAGATGAACTCTACGGCCATACCATACATGTGGGCCATAGGTAGGATGGAGAGCATGCTGCTTCCGGGTTTGATGTGAGCTCCGAGGTGCTTGAGACAGAACTCCAGATTGCCTTGCAGAGCCCGATAGGGCAGCATGACGCCTTTAGAGAAACCTGTTGTGCCGCTGGTGTAGTTGATGAGCGCCAGTTCTTCATCGTCGTTGTTGTAGAAGTTGACATGCTCCTTTCTGAAAGCCTTCGGATACTTGCTGCCAAACATCATGTTCAGATGTTCGCGTGCATAGGTGAGCTGTTCGGAACGTGAGGTGTGGAGCGAGAAGTCGGGCAGATTGATGATGCCTTCAAGCTGTGGCATCTCTTCAGGATTGATTTGCTTCACGGCCACATCGCCCACAAAGAGCAGGCGTGCCTCAGAGTGATTGACGATATTATGGATTTGTTCGGCGTTGAATTCGTGGAGTATAGGCACAACAACAGCGCCATAGGTGAGCGTAGCCAGAAAAGTAACAGCCCAATGTGCTGAGTTGCGACCGCAGATGGCAATCTTGTCGCCTTGCTTTATGTCGCATGTCTCGAAGACAATATGAATTTTTTCTATCTTTCGCGCCACATCATGAAACTGAAGCGTGGCGCCCTGATAGTCGGTCAGTGCGTCGGAATCCCAATTCTCGACGATGGCATTTTTGATATATTGGTTGAAGTTAATCTTCGTTTCCATTGCACAATTTGCGTAATTCTGTGCAAAGGTAATTTATTTGCTGCACATTTCAAAATGTTTTGTGCATTTTTTTATGCGAATTATTAAATTAGTTATAAAAGGCAGCGTTTTGGGTGTAATTTGAACAGAATACTTCGCTAATTTGCTACTCGTAGCGCATGGATTTTGCTGGATGAATGTGCGATACCAGATAGCTGGGGGCGATGAGTACGAAGACGCAGATGATGAGTGTGGCCACATTGAGCAGCAGCACGACGAGCAGATTGAGCTCCATAGGGGCTTCGCTCACGTAGTAGGTCTGCGGGTCGAGCTTGACAAGACCCGTGTACTGTTGCAGAAGAACCAATCCGATGCCTACAACGTTGCCGATGACCAGTCCTTTGCCAATAATGAACACCGAGAACCAAAGGAACGTGTGGCGAATGGTGCTGTTGCGCGCACCGATAGCCTTGAGCAGACCAATCATCTGGGTGCGCTCGAGGATGATGATGAGCAGGCCGCTCACCATGGTGAAGCCAGCTACGGCCACCATCAGGGCCAGAATAATCCAGACGTTGATGTCGAGCAGTTCGAGCCAGGAGAACACCTGCGGATAGAGTTCGACGATGCTGATGGAACCAAAGATGTTGTTGTAGCGGTCGAGCGTGCGGTTCACCTTGCTGATGACACGCTCGTAGACGGTGTTCAGCTCGTTGAAGTCGTCGATAAGCAGTTCGGCGCCCGAGCACTGTTCAGGAAACCAGCCGTTGAGCTTGTTGACGGTGGAGAGGTCGGTGATGGCCACATTGTCGTCGAAGCGCTTCATGTTGGTTTCGTAGATACCGGCAATGGTGAACCTTCGCGTGCGTACATTGTCTTCATTAATAAAGTAGGCAAAGACCCTGTCCTTGCATTTCAGCTGCAGCTTGTCGGCCATTGTTTTGGAAATCAGTAGCTGATAGTGGCTTGCGGAGTCGCTGAAAAGGGGAATTTGACCTTCTAAGAGGCACGATTTCAAGAATGTGGTGTCGTATTCTTCGGCAATGCCCTTGAAGACGATGCCCAAGAAGTCGTTATCGGTCTTCAGAATGCCTTGCGTATTGGCAAAGCGCTCTGCATGGCGCACACCCTCGATGCTCTTGAGGGCGTGGAGCATGCTGTCGTTGATGCAGATGGGCAGCGGGTCGGCGTTGGAAGCCGAGAGGATGTTCTGCACCTGAATATGACTGCCAAAGCCTGCCACTTTGTCGCGCACGGTGTGCTTGAATCCCATGATGACGCTCACGGTGATAATCATCACTGCCACGCCGATGGCCACGCCGATGGTGGCTATGCGAATGGCAGGACGACTCACTTGCTTGCGCTGGTCGCCCTGTGCGTAATAGATTTTGCGGGAAAGAAAAAGTGGCAGGTTCATGTCGGCAGGTTAATCGTCCTTGCGTCCCGGATAAGCCTCAAGAGCTTTCTGCAAGACGACCAGGGCCTTGACGAGATCTTCTTTCTTGAGCACATAAGCTATGCGCACCTGATTGATGCCGGCACCTGGTGTGGTGTAGAAACCGGCGGCAGGAGCCATCATGACCGTCTGTCCCTCGTATTCGAACTCCGACAAGCACCAACGACAGAACTTTTCGGCATCGTCGACGGGCAACTTGGCCACCGTGTAGAATGCTCCCATTGGGATGGGCGAGTAGACGCCGGGTATGCGGTTGAGACCGTCGATGAGGCACTTACGGCGCTCGACATACTCGTCGTAGACGTCGCGGTAGTATTCCTCGGGTGCGTCGAGCGATGCTTCGGCCACAATCTGTCCGATGAGGGGCGGGGAGAGGCGTGCCTGACAGAACTTCATCACAGCCGCGCGCACCTCTTTATTCTTTGTAATGAGGGCGCCCACGCGGATGCCGCACTCAGAATAGCGCTTCGAGACAGAGTCGATGAGAATGACGTTCTGCTCGATGCCTTCCAAGTGGCAGGCCGAGATGTAGGGCGAACCGGTATAGATGTATTCGCGATAGACTTCGTCGGAGAAGAGATAGAGGTCGTACTTCTTCACCAAGTCGCGAATCTGGTTCATTTCGCGGCGTGTGTATAGATAGCCCGTGGGGTTGTTGGGGTTGCAAATCATGATGGCGCGTGTGCGCTCGTTGATGAGTTCCTCGAACTTTTCGACTTTCGGCAGCGAGAAACCCTCGTCGATGGTGGTGGCAATGGTGCGAATCTTGGCGCCGGCGGAAATGGCAAAGGCCATGTAGTTGGCGTAGGCCGGTTCTGGTACGATGATTTCATCGCCAGGATTCAGGCACGAAAGGAAGGCAAAGAGCACTGCCTCGGAACCACCCGACGTGATGATGATATCGTCGGCGGTGACGTTGATGTCGTACTTGGCATAGTAGCTGACCAGCTTTTCGCGGTAGCTCAGATAGCCTTGCGACGGAGAGTATTCCAGAATGTTGCGGTCGATGTGCTTCAGGGCGTCGAGTCCTACTTGCGGTGTGGGCAGGTCGGGCTGTCCAATGTTGAGGTGATAGACCTTGGTGCCGCGCTTTTTGGCAGCAGCAGCCAGTGGGGCCAGCTTTCGGATAGGCGATTCGGGCATCTCAAGTCCGCGAACAGATATTTCAGGCATCTTCTAATATATATTATTGATTGACGTAATTCGGCCGCAAAGTTACGATAAAAAATTGACTTCTGTGCCAATCCGCTCATTTTATTTTCAAAAACCTTCGCTTGTTCATAATAAATTTCGTACTTTTGCACGTTGAAACAGATAAAACGAGCGTCATGAATTACGAAGAACTCCTTGCTAAGCGCGATGCATCGGGGTCGCAGAAGACCAAGATGCCATTCGGCGTGTTCTATAGGAAACAGGTAGATAAGAAGTATCGGCAGGTGGTTTCGCTGCGTCCGGAACTTTCTTCCAATATGATGTTTTCCGATGGCTTGAGGAAAGATGCCGAATTGACCAATGGCATCGACGACCGCCACCAGCTGCACTTCGACTTCAAGGCCGATAGCAGTGGCGATATCTATGAGATTGACCTCGACCAGAGTGGGCTTCAGAGCCTCAGTCTGTTGCTTGAGCACGAACCCTCGCTGATAGCCAGAAAGCATTTCGTGGATAATGTTGTTGGTGGGCTGTTGGATCTCTGCGAAAATTTGCACAATGAAGGCGTCTATTGCCTTTGCTTAGCTCCTCAATGCGTGTTTCTTAGAAAGAACAGCAGCGTTCCTCAAATCCTCTTTCACGGTTCTTGCTATCTGGGCGTGAGCAATCAGAAAGAGCTCTACCTTGACTTCACCGACTTTGTGGCACCCGAGGTGCTTGAGAACGGCGAGGTCGATGAGCGCAGCGATGTCTATGCCCTTGGCAAGCTGATTCAGTATCTCTTTGCCGATAGCGAGATGGGCTATGACTATAAAAAAGTTGTAGAGCAGGCCACGCAGGAAGACCCGTCGGCACGTTACGACTCGATAGCACAGATGCGCAGTGCCTTGTCGAAGAAGCGCCGCCAGCGCACTATTGTGCTGTCGCTGATAGGCGTGGCCGTTGCCTTGCTGATTGGTTTCATGGTTCTGCCCGAAACGTTCTCGTCAGACGAGATGGAGTACGTGAAACCTGTGGAAGAACCGCTGCCCGACGATGAGCTCGACGATGGCTTCAATGCGCAGACGGAACTGGGCATTTGGGGGACCGACTCTATGGTTATGAAGGCGGCCGACGAAGCTGATTCGGCACAGATGAAGGCCGACGAGCAGAAAATGAAAGAGTACGACGCCAAGGCTGAGCAGATATTCAGAAAGCAGTTTACCAAGCAGGCAGAGCGCATCTTGGCGAGAATCTACTCGAAGGAGAGCATGAACTATACGGAAAAGGAATTCCGTGCACAGAGCTCTTCTGTGACGCAGGAGTTGCTGAAGTGGCAATTAGACTTAGGTGCCGATGCCGGTCTTACCGATGCAAGAAGTCAGCTGATTGCCAGTCAGATTGTAGAGCAGATATCCAACCGCTATAAGAAACAGCAACGGCCGTCGAACGGTGTTCAGAAATAAATGTTAGAACTATAATAAAAAGAATATAATCGATATGAGAAGTAGAACAGCAAATTGGTTTGAGTGTAAGATTCGTTATAAGAAGACGATGGAAGACGGTATGGAAAAGACCGTCACCGAGGGATATGTAGTCGACGCCCTGTCGTTCTCTGAGGCTGAGCGCCGCATCATTGAAGAGATGTCGTCGTACATCAGCGGTGAGTTTGAGGTGCGCGACATTAAGAAGGCTCCCTACGGAGAAATTTTCTTTGCTGATGACGATCTTGCCGACAAGTTCTATAAGGCTAAGCTCCAGTTTATTACCATCGACGAAAAGACTGAGAAGGAGAAACGCTCGTCGGTGAACTATCTCGTTCAGGCAGGCTCGTTCAATGGAGCCGTGAAGAACATCGACGAGGTGATGGGCGGCACCATGATTGACTATGTGATAGCCAGCGTGGCAGAAACCACCTTGATGGACGTGTTCGAATACAAGAAGAAGGAAGAAAAGGACGACAAACCCGAGTTTGAAGAATAACAATATGATGTACGACGTCAAAAGACATCTGCGCGAGGTGAACGCCAGCCTGAAGCCTGGCGTACGCCTTGTGGCCATCAGCAAGTATCATCCCAACGACTTCATCATGGCCGCCTATGAGGAAGGGCAGCGCATCTTCGGCGAAAGCCACGAGCAGGAACTGAAGGAGAAGCACCAGTCGTTGCCTCAGGATATTGAGTGGCACTTTATCGGACATCTGCAAACCAACAAGGTGAAGTACATCGTGCCGTATATCTCGATGATTGAAGCTGTCGACTCCCTGAAACTGCTGCGCGAGATTCAGAAGCAGGCGGCCAAGGCGGATAGGGTGGTGCGCGTCCTTTTAGAGTTGCATATTGCCGAAGAAGCCACGAAGTATGGCCTTACGCTCGATGCCTGTCGAGAACTGCTCGACGGCGGCGAGTGGCGTCAGATGCCCAACGTACAGATTTGCGGTTTGATGATGATGGCTTCAAACACAGACGATGAGGCCCAGATAGCTCGTGAGTTTCAGACGGCTGCCGACTTTTTCGACGAGGTGAAAACCCAGTATTTTGCCGATGAGCCCGCTTTCTGTGAGCGTTCGTGGGGCATGAGCGACGACTATCACATTGCTATGCAGCACGGTTCGACGATGGTTCGTATCGGCACCATGATTTTTGGTCCGCGTGTCTATTAGTTGCCTATGAAACCTGTCTACATCATAGAAGAGCAGAAACTGCGTCGCAACCTCAGTCTCATTGCCGATGTTGCCAAACGTGCCGATGTTGAAATCATCCTGGCTTTCAAGGCCTTTGCGCTTTGGAAGACGTTCCCTATCTTCCGCGAATACATCAAGAGCACCACAGCCAGTTCGCTCAACGAGGCCCGACTGGCTTTCGAACAGTTTGGCGCCAAGGCCCACACCTATTCGCCGGCCTATACCGATGAAGAATTCAACGACATTGTGGCTTGTTCGAGCCATCTGACGTTCAATTCCCTTTCGCAGTATGCGCGTTTCCATGAGCGTGTGGCCGGAAAAGCCAGCATCGGCCTGCGTGTCAATCCCGAATATTGCGAAGTAGAGACACTGCTCTATAATCCTTGTGCGCCTGGTACTCGTTTTGGCGTATCAGCCGACCAGTTGCCAGAGCAGTTGCCTGCCGATATCGAAGGTTTCCATTGTCATTGTCATTGCGAGAGTGGTGCCGATGTGCTTCAGCGTTCCTTAGTACATATTGAGGAGAAGTTTGCTAAGTGGTTTCCGCAACTGAAATGGCTGAATCTGGGCGGTGGTCATCTGATGACGCGCAAAGACTACGATGTGGAGCTCTTGATATCGCTGATGAAGGGCTTGCACAAACGCTATCCTTGGTTGAAGATTGTCTTGGAGCCAGGAAGCGCATTTGCTTGGCAAACAGGACCTTTAGTGTCTCATGTGGTCGACATTGTAGTGGATAAAGGCATCCGTACGGCTATACTTGATGTGAGTTTCACTTGCCACATGCCCGACTGTTTGGAGATGCCTTACTATCCCGATGTTCGCGGTGCTGAGCATGTAGACGAGGCGGCTAACGTCGAACATCAGTATCGTCTCGGTGGCAACAGTTGTCTAAGTGGCGACTTCATGTCGGCTTGGCAGTTCGACCACGAGTTGCAGATAGGCGAGGAAGTGATTTTTGAGGATATGATTCACTACACCACCGTGAAGACCTGCATGTTCAATGGTATAAGCCATCCGGCCATCGCCATGTTGCATGCCGACGGCCGGATGGAAATGCTTCGTGAATACGGTTACGAGGACTATCGTGACCGTATGGATTAAACGCTTATTTGGTATAGAAATCGATGAGGCGCGTGAGTGCTTGTCTACAGACAGGACAGAACTCAGGCTCTTCGTTGGTGCGCATGCGGCAGTCGCTATGGCCGCGGAACACTCCCTTTGAGAGATAGCCGCCGCCTTCTACCATACCTGAGATGCCAGCGTCAATCAGATTCTGCCATTTGCCCGAGAAATCTTTCTTTGTGGTAAGGTTGGGCTCCCAAGGTTCTGTGTCGGCAAAGTACATCGGGTCGTTGTCGCCATAGGGATACTCGTCGCCAAGACCGCCAAACGAATGGCCGAACTCATGTACGACCACCGGACGGAAATGCTTGCCGCGCGTGTAGCTGAGGTTGTAGCTGTTGTAGATGCCGCCGCCACCATAGTGCTCGGTGTTGGCCAGTACGATAATGTGCTCATAGGGCGTGCCTGCCAGCAGGTCGTGCATGCGCTTCAGGTGGAGTGTGGTCAGATAGCGTTGCATGTAGAAGGTGTCGAAGTGAGAGCCCAAAGCTGTATTGCGCCAGATGCCGTTGCCCGGTTCGCTGACGCCACTGTCTACAGACGGTGTGAGCAGCGCCGTGATGTGGAAACGGTCTTTCAGCGACTGGAAAGGCTCGTGGTGGAAGAGGGCATCGAGCGACTCGCGGCAGTGGGCAAGATAGCTGTCCATCTCGCTTTCCTGATAGCCTTCTGCAATGAAAGTGATATGTATGCAGCGCGTGGTGTCCTTAGCTTGCTGCAACACGATATAGGGTGTGACGTCGCGCTCGCCAATACGCCGAATAAGAATGTCGGATGGGTCGACGCGGTGGGTAATCGAGGCATTGACGCGCTCGTGGTAGTCGCGCAGCTCAATAGTCACCGTCATCGGGTGTTTTGGGAACGGCATGAGAAACACATTCTCAAAAGATTTCGGGGTATGCTTGGCTTCATCCGTTGCCAGCCACTCCTGGAACAGGGTGGAGAAGGGGTGCCGATAGAGCGTGTCGCCCGTAGCGGCATCGCGGGCAATCAGTTGGCCATTGCCTTTCAGCGGCACTTCTGCCAAGCGTGTGTGCTTGCCGTACCAGCCAGGCATTTGACTGAGCTGGTCGACATAGATTTGCTGACTGTTAGCATCGCCACAGAAAGTGTAGTCGAGACGGAGCGTTCGCTCTTCGAAATGGTCTTCGAAGCGTTGGGCGCGTATGGTTGTTGTGAGCCCAATGAGCAACGTGAGCAGGTAGATTTTCTTCATAGTTAAATTAGAAAAAAAAAGAAGAGAGAGCTGTTTGGGCTCTCTCTTCCGTGTTCTATAGATTAGCAGAGCTTGCGCGAACCGTCGCCGATAACAACATCGTAGACCTTCGGTTCGTGGCCATACTTGGCGTTGAACTTCTGCTTGGCATCTTCCACGAACTTGCGATAGAGGTCGTTGCGCACAAGGTTGATAGTGCAGCCGCCAAAGCCGCCGCCCATGATGCGCGAACCTGTGACACCGTTCTCCTTGGCAATCTCGTTCAGGAAGTCGAGCTCCTCGCACGATACTTCGTAGTCCTTCGACAGACCTTCGTGCGTCTGGTACATCAGTTCGCCCACCTTCTCGTAGTCGCCTTCGTTGAGAGCATCGCATACGGCAAGCACACGGTCTTTCTCGCCGAGCACGAACTTAGCACGCTTGTAATCCTCTTCGCCAACTTCAGCCTTCACTTCCTCCAGCT
>CAMOTK010000039.1 GCA_946625715.1 uncultured Prevotella sp.
CGCAGACCGATGATGCCGCGCGAGGGGATTTCGAACTCAATGTTGGTGCGCTCGCCCTGACTCTCCATCGAGGTGAGGTCGCCCTTGCGGCGGGTCACCATATCAATCATCTTCGAAGCAAACTCTTCGGGCACGTTGATGGTGAGCTCCTCGATGGGCTCGCACTTCTGTCCGTCGATTTCCTTGTAGATAACCTGCGGCTGACCTACCTGCAGCTCGTAGCCTTCGCGACGCATGGTCTCGATGAGCACGCTCAGATGGAGCACGCCACGACCGCTGACCACCCACTTGTCGGTAGCGTCTTCAAACGGCTCTACGCGCAGGGCGAGGTTCTTCTCGAGCTCCTTCTCCAGACGGTCGTTGATATGGCGCGAGGTGACGAACTTGCCTTCCTTGCCGAAGAAGGGCGAGTCGTTGATGGTGAAGAGCATCGACATGGTCGGCTCGTCGATAGCAATGGGAGGCAGGGCCTCGGGATGCTCAATGTCGCAGATGGTGTCGCCAATCTCGAACTTCTCCAGTCCGATGACGGCACAGATGTCGCCACACTCCACCTTGTCGGTGCGCTGGTGGCCCATGCCGTCGAAGGTGTGCAGCTCCTTAATCTTCGTCTTCTCCTGCGAACCGTCGCGATGGCAAATCATGACCTGCTGACCATCGACAAACTGGCCGCGGTGGACACGTCCCACAGCAATACGTCCGGTATAGCTGGAGTAGTCGAGCGAGGTGATGAGCATCTGGGGTGTGCCTTCTATCTGACGTGGTGCGGGAATGACCTCTACAATCTTGTCGAGCAGATAGGTGATATCGCCGGTGGGCTTCCGCCAGTCTTCGCCCATCCAGCCGTTCTTGGCTGAGCCGTAGACCACGGGGAAGTCGAGCTGGTCTTCGGTGGCATTGAGCGAGAACATCAGGTCGAACACCATCTCGTAGACCTCTTCGGGGCGACAGTTGGGCTTGTCGACCTTGTTGACCACCACAATGGGCTTCAGACCAATCTGCAGAGCCTTCTGCAGCACGAAGCGTGTCTGAGGCATAGGACCCTCGAAGGCGTCGACGAGCAGCAGACAGCCGTCGGCCATATTGAGCACGCGCTCCACCTCGCCGCCGAAGTCGGAGTGTCCCGGAGTGTCAATGATGTTGATTTTTGTACCTTTCCAGTTGATACTGACGTTTTTGGAAAGGATGGTAATGCCGCGCTCACGCTCCAAATCGTTGGCGTCGAGCACTTGGTTTGAAAGGTTCTGACCGTCGCGGAACAAGTGTCCGGCGAGCATCATTTTGTCCACGAGCGTAGTCTTGCCGTGGTCTACATGCGCAATAATTGCGATATTTCTTAGCTTGGCTAAGCGTTCTTCCGAACGGTTACTAATATCCTGCATATCTTTTTTACGTAAAAAATCGGGTGCAAAGGTATAAAAAAGAAATGAGAAATGAGGAATGAGAAGTGAGAAATTGAAATGAACTATGAAAAAAGACACGCCAAAACGATAACAAATGTTAAAATCGATAAAAAGAAGGAACATTTCACAGGTCTCACGCCACATTTTTCATCTAAAAGCAGTACCTTTGCACCCGCATTTCGGAAAATCCGGAGCATTCGACGACGTGAAAGGGCCATTGTGATGGGCCCGCGAGCGTAGGAAGAATGTTATTGCAACAATTTAATCACAACAAACAACTATGTATTTAGATTCAGCTAAGAAGCAGGAAATCTTCGGACAGTACAGCTTCAACCAGAACACCACCGACACGGGTTCTGCTGAGAGCCAGATTGCACTGTTCACCTACCGCATCAAGCACCTCACCGAGCACCTGAAGCAGAACAAGAAGGACTTCGTCACTGCCCGCTCGCTGACCAAGATGGTAGGCCGTCGCCGCAAGCTTCTGAAGTATCTCTACAACAAGGACATCAACCGCTACCGCGCCATCGTGAAGGCCCTCGGTCTGCGTAAGTAATCTCCGCAAGCAGATACTTAGAAAAAGAATAGCCCCGCACACCTCAATGGATGTGCGGGGCTTATTGTATGTACGGTCGACAGCTTAGCGCGTCTTCACGATGACGTTGACGTTCTCTTTCTCAATGCCTTCGCAGAAGTTGAACTCACCATCCTTCTTGGCCACAATCTGCATGTTCTTCATGCGGATGTTGCGGATGGGCATCTCGGGCAGGCCATTGAAGTAGAAGGCACGACCGGCGCCGTTGCAGATGATGTTGCTGATGTGGATGTCGCGGAAAGCGGGCGTCGTCTCGTCGACGGGCTGAGCCTCACCGTCTTTCGACTTGCCGCCGTAGTAGAGGTCGAACGTGATGGCGTCGCCCTGGATGTCGGTCATCGAGATGCCATCGATGAAGATGTTCTCGACAATGCCGCCACGGCCACGGGTAGACTTGAAGCGCAGGCCTACGTCGGTGCCCAGGAACTGGCTGTTGCGCACGGAGATGTTCTTCACGCCGCCACTCATTTCCGAACCGACCACGAAGCCGCCATGACCGGCAAACACGGTGCAACCTTCAACGACTACGTTTTCGCAGGGCATGCCACGCTTACGGCCGTCGGCATCCTTACCGCTCTTGATGCAGATACCATCGTCGCCGGCATCGAACTGCGAGTTGATAATCAGCGCGTTCTTGCACGACTCGAGGTCGAGGGCATCGCCATTCTGGGCATAAGCCGGATTGCGCACCAGCACATTGTCGAGAATGACGTTCTCGCACATGAGCGGATGCAGGTTCCAGGCGGGAGAGTTCTGGAAGATGACGCCCTGAAGCAGCACGTTCTTACAACGCACGATGCTCACCATGACGGGGCGCAGGAAGCGCTTGATGGCATTCCACTCGGCATCGGTACGCGCACTGGGCACGTTCATGTTGGCACCCGACTCGCCCTTGGCATAGCCTATAGAGGGCACCCAATAGCCTTTCTTGCTCTCAACGCTGCCCGGCTGAGCCAGCAGGCGGTTCCAGTGGGCATCGGTCACCTTCGAACGCTTCACAGGACGCCAGTACTGGCCGTTGCCATCGATGACGCCTTCGCCGGTGATGGCCACGTTGGTAGCGTCGAAAGCGCTCAGCGGCGACTGACAGCGACGGGTGTCGAGACCTTCAAACGAGGTCTTGATGACGGGATAAAGCTTTTCGTCGGCAGCAAACTGTATGACAGCTCCTTTCTCCAGATGCAGGTCGATATTGCTTTTCAGCACAATAGGACCAGTGAGCCACACGCCACGCGGCACCAGCAGACGGCCACCACCCTGGGTGGTCAGAGAGTCGACAGCCTTGGCAAAGGCTTCGGTGCAGAGTTGCACACCATCGCCGACACCACCGCAGTCTTTCACGCTGACGGTATTGTTAGGGAACACCGGAGCCTGAATCTCGGCCATGGCGAAAGGCAGGTTCTCGGAGTAGACCTTGTAGGGATTCTGCTGCTCCATCTTCTGGTGCATGTGAGGTCTTTGACGCTGTCCGCCGGGACGACGGCGGTTAGCGTTCTGGGCGTCAGCCACCTGAACCATTGTCAGTGCGGCCAGCATGAAGATAGCTACTTTCTTGTTCATGTTGTTTTAGTTATTTATGATTTGTTTTAGTGGTTTCATTACAAATTCGCGCTCATGCATCAGCGGATGCGGTATTTTCAGGTCTGGTTCGTCGACAACCAGTTTGTCGTAAAGCAGGATGTCGATGTCTACTGGTCGGTCGTGGTAGCTCGGTGGAGCCGAAGGGCCTCGCTGCGTAGCATGTTCGGGCCGCTTGCCCAGTTCGCGCTCTATCTGCTGTGTGGCCTGAAGCACTTCGCGGGGCGAAAGCGTGGTCTGACAGCACACGACACCATTCAGGAAAGGATGGTCGGACTGGAATCCCCACGGCTCGGTTTCTATCAGCGAAGACCGGCGCACTACCGGCCCTACCCTGCCGTCGATGAGTCTGATGGCTTGCTCCAACAATTGCCGGCGTTGGCCAAGATTGGAGCCAAGCCCCAGATACACCGTGTGCAGTTGAGTGTTCACCGCGCTTAATCGTTGACAATCAGCATGGCGTCGCCGTAGCAACCGAACATGAAGCCATTCTTCAGGGCCAGCTTGTAGGCTTCGATCACCAGGTCGTAGCCGCCGAAGGCAGCCGTGGCCATCATCATCGTCGACTCCGGATGGTAGAAGTTGGTGATGAGCGAGTCGGCCAGTCCATAGTCATAGGGCGGGAAGATGAACTTGTTGGTCCATCCGTCGAACTCTTTCAGCAGGCCGTCGGTGCCTACAGCCGTTTCAGTAGCACGCGCTGTGCTGATGCCTACGGCACAGATGCGATGGCCGGTCTGCTTGGCATCGTTGACAATCTGGCAGGCTTCGGCACTCACGTGCATCTGCTCTGAGTTCATCTTGTGCTTCGTCAGGTCTTCCACCTCAATGGGATCGAAGCAGCCGAGGCCGCAGTGTACGGTGATATAGGCGAAGTTTAGTCCGCGAATCTCCATCAGTTTCATCAGCTCACGACTGAAGTGCAGGCCTGTGGCGGGTGCCGTCACAGCGCCCTCGTTCTTGGCAAAGATGGTCTGGAACTGCTCCATATCGTCGGCTGTGGCCGGACGCTTGTCGACAATGTAGCGGGGCAGCGGGGCAGAGCCCAGCGCATAGAGCTCTTTCTTGAACTCGTCGTGGGGACAGTCGTAGAGGAAGCGCAGGGTGCGGCCGCGCGATGTGGTGTTGTCGATGACCTCGGCCACCATAGGACCTTCGCCGTCGAAGAAGAGCTTGTTGCCGATACGTATCTTGCGTGCAGGCTCTACCAGCACGTCCCACAGGCGGAGCTCTTCGTTGAGCTCGCGCAGCAGGAATACTTCAATCTGGGCATCGGTCTTCTCCTTCGTACCGAAAAGGCGTGCGGGAAAGACCTTCGTATCGTTGAAGACAAAGGTATCGCCTTCGTCGAAATAGTCCATGATGTCGCGGAAGGTCTTGATGTCCTGCGTGTCCTTACCCTCGGCATCTTTCTTGTAGAGCTCAATGGTCTGGCTCTTGCGGTGCAGCACCATGAGCTTGCACTGGTCGCGATTATAGACGCGCTCCACTGTGCCGTCTTCGTTCTCGAAAACACGATGGGGCGGATAGAGTGCCACTTGGTCTTCAGGCAGTTTGAATTTGAATTGAGATAGTTTCATCTATGATTGTATTTTCGGAATTACGATAATTCTATGTTCTGCTGTTCGAGCCATGCAGGGAAGTCGTCGAGGGTGATGCAGTCTTCTATGCGCACATCGCCCACCCTGGTTCGGCAGAGGGCAGTGAGATGGGCACCCGTGCCAAGGGCTTCGCCAATATCGCGTGCCAGCGAACGGATGTAGGTGCCTTTGCCGCACACCACGCGGATAGACATCTGCATCGTCTCGGGGTTGAAGTCTGTCAGCTCCAGCTCGTCTATCTGAATGGTCTTGGCCTTCAGTTCCACCTTCTCGCCACGGCGTGCCAGCTTGTAGGCACGGTCGCCACCGACGCTGCAGGCCGAGAACACGGGTGGTACCTGTTCGATGGCGCCCACGAACTTCGGCAGCGTCTGTTCTATCAGTTCGCGTGTGATATGTGCGGTGGGATAGGTCTGGTCGACCTCATGCTCCAGGTCGTAGCTGGGCGTAGTGGCTCCGAGTTGCAGGGTGGCAGTGTACTCTTTGGTTTGCAGTTGCAACGACTCTATCTGTTTGGTGGCCTTACCAGTACACAGTATCAGGACGCCCGTGGCCAAAGGGTCGAGCGTTCCGGCATGGCCGGTCTTCAGTCGCCGTACACGGAGCAACTTTGACAGTCGTGTACGGACGTATGCCAGCGCACCGAACGACGTCATCCGGTAGGGCTTATTAATATATAGGTATGCGCCTTCTTGGAAATTCATTTAGTCGACCATTGCAAGTGAATGACCTGTCAGCAGCAACACGATAATGATGGTACCGACGATGATGCGATAGATACCGAAGGCCTTGAAGCCATACTTTGTGAGGAAGGCTACGAACCACTTCATGGCTAAGAGTGCCACGATGAAGGCTACGACACAGCCCAAGAACAGCATCAGCAGATTATGCGAGGTGGCCCAGACGGCATCGTCCTTGATGAGGTCGACCAAATCGAGCAACGTGGCGCCAGCCATGGTAGGCACAGCCAGGAAGAACGAAAACTCGGCTGCACGCTTGCGGGTGAGGCCTTGCGTCATGCCGCCCACGATGGTGGCCATAGAACGCGACACGCCGGGTATGACGGAAATACACTGATAGAGGCCGATATTGAATGCCCGCTTCTCATTGACTTTCACCTCGTCGCTGCCCTTATTGAACAGTTTGTCGCAGTACAGCATAAACACGCCGCCCACAACCAGCATCACGGCCACCACCTCAACGCTGTCGAGCAGCCAGTCGAGCAGCCCCGACTTCTTGGCCAACAGACCGATAACGACGGCAGGCAGTACGCCCACAAAGAGGAGCCAGTAGAAATAGTATCGATGCTTCAGCTTCTGCCAAGGCGAACTGCCCTCGGGCGCAGGCGTGTTGTCGAGCTTAAAGAACCGTTTCCAATAGAGGCACACCACGGAAAGGATAGCACCAAACTGAATGATAAACGTGAAGGCATGAACAAACGGGTCGCCAGGCTCGATACCCAGCAGATTCTGGGTAATAATCATGTGGCCCGTCGACGACACAGGCAGAAACTCGGTGAGTCCCTCTACAATGGCAATGATAACAGTTTCAATCCAAGTCATTTCTTCTCCTCCTTCTGAACGGCATCCTTTGGTTTACGTACTACGGCATAAATCATCGACACGAAGCCGAACAAGCACACCAGCGGAGCTACCTTGATGCGGCGTGCACTGAAAATATCGGGATTGAAGGCCGATTCGTCGGATGCCGAACCGCCCATGAGGATGAACCCGATGACCACAATCGCCATGCCTACAGCCAAGAGGATGAAGTTCAAGCGATCGAATGCAAAATTTCTCTTATCCATATTTATTTTATAAAAATCAAATCTTATACAGTTCGCCGGCACGCATACGCAGGAATCTGTTGACCGAAATCCAGGAACAGACAAACGTGATGATGATACCGAAGAGGAAAACGGAAATGGCCGTCACGGCAAGCACTTCCCACGTGATGACTTCTTCAACGCCCGGCTGGTAATAGTAGAGGGCATAGGCCAGACCACCCAGCACACAGCAGGCCAGGATAGCTGCCAGCAGGCCGATGACCAGCGACTGGCGCACAAAGGGCCGGCGGATGAAGCCCCACGAAGCACCTACCAGCTTCATGGTGTGAATAATAAAACGACGGGAATAGATGCCCAAACGCACCGTGTTGTTAATTAATGAGAACGAAACAAACGTGAGCAGCAAAGCCAGCACTAACATCACCAGACTTATCCACTGCAAATTGCGGTTCACGCTATTCATGAGGTCTTCTTGATAGGCCACTTCCGTCACCTGGGCCTTGTTCTTCTTCAGTTCCTTGGCAATCCAGAGGAGAGAGTCGCGACAGGCATAGTCGGAACGTAGCTGCAGTTCGAGAGTTGCCACAAACGGATTGGCTCCCAAGAACTCTGAAGGGTCGCTGCCCATGGCTGCGGTCTGCTCCTTTAAGGCCTGCTCCTTACTGATATACACCACACGCCGGGTATAGACGCGCTTTCCTAAACGACCGGCCAAGGCTTTGGCGTCCTTGGCCGACACGCTGTCGCCCAACATCACCGTCACCGTCAGGTTCTCTTTCATATAATTAGAAAGATTGCGGGCCGTAAAGACTGAAAAGACCACGAGGCCCAACAGTATGAGCACCATCGTGGTGCTGATGCACAGCGTCACTGCCTGTAAACCGCGCTGACGCCTTGCCGATTTGTTTTTCTTTGCCATGTGCTAATTGGACATATTACACCAAATTGCTTGCAAAGGTAGCACTTTTTGCGAGAACGGCAAAACGATTTAAGCCTTTTTATCAAAATAGGCAAGAATCTTTGGCGAGGAGAAAGAAAAGTTGTAACTTTGCGCCCTGAACAACAAGCATATAGAAGACTATGGCAACAATTATCTACCCCTCACCCATATTTGGCCCGGTGCATAGCCGCCGACTGGGCATCTCCTTAGGCATCAACCTGCTGCCTGCCGACGGCAAAGTGTGTTCGTTCGACTGCATCTACTGCGAATGTGGCTTCAACGAAGACCACCGCCCCACCCTGCCAATGCCCACACGCGAAGAGGTGGCCGGGAAACTGGAGCTGAAGCTTCAGCAGATGGCGGCTGAGGGCCAACTGCCCGACGTGCTGACGTTTGCTGGCAACGGCGAGCCTACCTGCCATCCGCAGTTTGCCGAAATCATCGACGACACCATCCGCCTGCGCAACCAGTACTGCCCGAAGGCCAAAGTGTGTGTGCTCAGCAATTCGACCATGATTCACCGACAGGCCGTGCACGACGCGCTGATGCGGGTGGACGACAACATTCTGAAGCTCGACACCGTAGACCCTATATATATTAATAAGGTGGACCACCCCAACGGCACCTACGATGTGGCGCAAATCATTGAGCGCATGAAAGCATTCAATGGCCATCTCATTATTCAAACGATGTTTATGCGTGGAGCCGTTGCCGGCGAGAGTGTCGACAATACGGGCGAAGAATATGTGGCCCCATGGCTGGAAGTGGTGAAAGCCATCAAACCGCAACAAGTCATGGTCTACACCATCGACCGCGAAACGCCAGCCCAGGGCCTTGAAAAAGCCAGTCGCGAACAGCTTGATGCCATTCGCGACCGTGTGATAGCAGCCGGCATTCCCTGCCAGGCTTCGTACTAACAGCTTAGATTTTCGAGATAATTCCCATCTTCGACGTGCGCAGGAAGTCTACGACCTTGGACACCTCGCTGCTGTCGGGCACCTGTTCGACAATCTGATTGACGGCATCGAACAGGGCTGTCTTACCGTGGAACACCAGACGATAGGCATTGCCCAGATGCTTGATGGTCTTCTCGTCGACGCCATAAGCACGGCACATCGACTGGTTGACACCACCATACGTATTCTTCTTCGTGCACACGATGTAGGGCGGCACATCCTTTGAGAAGGTGGTACCAGCCTGAATCATGGCACCCTCGCCCACACGCGTCTTGGCATTCTCGATGACCGACGACGAGAAGATGACGCCATTGGCAATCTCGCAGTCGCCGGCAATCTTCGTGCCATAGCCGAAGACGCAGCGGTCGCCCACCTTGGTGTCGTGCGAGATGTGTGCACCTTCCATCAGCACATTGTCGTTGCCGATGACGGTCTGTCCGCCAGTGTGTGTGGCACGGTTGATGACCACGTTCTCGCGAATGATGTTGTTGTCGCCGATGATGCACTCCGACTTCTCGCCACGGAACTCAAAGTCCTGCGGCAGGGCGCCGATGACCGAGCCTTGGTGTATCTTGTTGCGGTTGCCCATACGGGTGCCACTCAAGATGCTGACAAAGGGGAAGATGATGCAATTGTCGCCAATCACCACATCGTCTTCGATATACACAAACGGGAATATCTTACAGTTGTCGCCGATTTTGGCCTTCGGGCTGATTTCGGCTTTGGGGGATATTTCACTTGCCATATTCTTTTTTACTCATTACTCATTTCTCATTACTCATTAATTAGCTCCGCCACCGAGGGCCTGATAGAGGTTCACGACGGCCTGCATCTTCGAGAAGTCGTCCTGCACCTTCGAGATGCGGGCGCTGAGCAGGCTGCTCTGTGCCTGGATGACTTCCAGGTAGCTCGAGCCCTTGCTGGCGTAGAGCAGCTTGGTGTCTTCCACGTTCTGCTCCAGAGCCTTCACCTGCTTGGCTTCCAGCTCGCTCTTCTCGGCCGAGGCGTTGTAGAGCACGAGGGCGTTCGACACCTCGTTACCGGCCTTGAGCACGGTGTTCTGCCAAGTGTTGTAGGCCTGCTCCTGCTGAGCCTTGGCCACTTTCAGTCCGGCCACGATTTGTCCGTGCTGGAAGATGGGCTGCGTGAGCGAACCAAGAGCCGAGAGCAACCACTTGCCCGGGTTGAGCATGCCGTTGTTGTTGGTAAAGGCAGCCGTACCGGTGATGGTGATGTTAGGATAGAAGCGCGAACGGGCCGTTTCCACATCGTAGAAGCACTGGGCGAGATTCATCTCGGCAGCGTGCACGTCGGCACGGTTGGTGAGCAGCTGCAGACCTACGCCCGTAGCAAACTTCGAGGGCAGCGACTGGTTGTCGAACGAGCCGCGCGGAATCTGGTGACCGGCCTCGTTGAGCAGCAGCGACATGGAATTTTCCATCTCGCGAATCTGCCGCTTAATATCGGTCTGCTGAGCCAGCACCGAGTAGTAGTTGGCCTCGGCGCTCTGTACGCCTGTAGAGCGCATCATGCCCAGATCCTTCTGAATCTTCATCATGTCCCACGTTTCCTTGACCAGTCCCGACATGTCGGTGACAATCTCCAACTGCTTGTCGAGCATCATGAGCGTGTAATAGAGGTTGGCCACGCCGCAGATGATGTTGGTCTTCACAGCCACCTGATAGTCTTTTGTGGCCAAGAGCTTCATCTGTGCAGAACGCTTCTGCGACAAGATGTTGCCAAAGAGGTCGACGTTCCACGAGGCGGCGATGGGCAGCGTGTAGGCCTTAGTGGTCGAGGCACCGTCCATCATCACCTTAGAGATGGAGCCCTGCGGGGCGAAGGCCACCGAGGGCAGGAAAGCCAGCTTGGCCACCTTGAGCATGTCTTCCATCATCTTCACGTTGAGGGCGGCATTGCGCAAGTCGGTGTTGTTCTCCAGTGCCTTCTCGATGAGAGCCTGCAGCTGCGGGTCGGTGAAGACCTCGCGCCAAGGCAGGTTGCCAAAGTTCTCGTCGGTGTTCACGGCCAGCGTGTCGGCAGCCGAGAACGGGTCGCGCACCAGTCCCTGCGTGTTCACGCTGTCGGGGCGCTCATATTTATTGTATAGTCCGCAGCTTGTCATGAGCAACGTTGCGGCAAACAAAACTAATATCTTCTTCATAATGCTTACTTCTCTAATTCATATTCCACAGGACGGTTGGCATACTGGGCCAGTTCGGTGGCCACATCAGGATTCTCGTCGTCGCCTTCGAACTTCATGGGCGAAATCTTCTCCTGCAAGCTCTGGAAGATAACGAAGAGGCCGGGCACCACGATGACCTGGAACAGCGTACCGATGAGCATACCACCCACGGCAGCGGCACCCAGCGTCTGGTTACCATTCTTACCTACGCCCGATGCGAACATCATGGGCAACAGACCGATGACCATGGCCAGCGACGTCATGAGGATAGGACGCAGACGGGCTGCGGCACCCAGGATAGCCGACCACGTGATGGCCATACCCGTTCGACGGCGTTCGAGTGCGAACTCTACAATCAGGATGGCGTTCTTAGCCAACAGACCAATCAGCATGATGAGCGAAATCTGCATGTAGATATCGTTGGCATGGCCGAAGATGTTGGTGAACAAGAAGCAGCCAGCCAGACCGAACGGAACGGAGAGTACCACCGAGAGCGGCAGGATGTAGCTCTCGTACTGTGCCGACAGGATGAGGTAGATGAAGATGAAGCAGAGCAGGAAGATGACGGCCGTGCTGTTGGAAGCCTTGGCCTCCTCACGGGTCAGGCCCTGATAGTCGTAAGTATAGCCCGTGGGCAGCACCTCGTCGGCCACTTCCTGAGCAGCCTTGATAGCCTCACCCGTAGAGTAGCCGTCGGCCACGGTAGCCGTGACGCTGATGCTGGTGAACAGGTTGAAGCGGCTAATGTTCGACGGACCGTAGACGCGCTCCATGCGGCAGAACTCCTCAACGGGCGACA
>CAMOTK010000040.1 GCA_946625715.1 uncultured Prevotella sp.
CTGAGTACCGCCCCTGGATTTTCCTCAGACGACTTCCAATTCTGGCAGTATTATCGGTTCTTCGTGGTGCTCGTTATGAAGAAACATGCAATAGTAAATGGGAAGATAGGTTACGCCTTTCTTCTTGAAAATCTCCCGTCCATTGGAGAAAACGACTGCACGTTTAATTCCGTAGTCTGGCGTTTCAAGGAAACTGGTGAGCGCGCTGTGCTCTGTATAGTCCTTTCCGGATTTTATCTCCAGGGGAAGGACGGTCAGATTGGCATAGTCATCTACAAGAAAATCTATTTCGCCTTTTTTCTTATTGTCATAATAATGTAGTTTAAACCCATGCGCGGCAAGTTCCTGTGCCACAACTGACTCATACACCGTACCAAGGTTGATGCTCTTGATGTCTTGCCCTTCTTATTTTCTATATTCTTATACACGATGCGCTTCTTTTTGTTTTCGAGATTGCTCGGAATAAGGTCGTATATTTTGCGAATCATCATCCTCATTCGACAAAGAAACAATCCACTTATTCCATGTTTTTAGCATTGTTTTTACTGACTTATTCCGTTTTTTTGGGGCCACAATCTGACCACTTATTCCTTTTTTACTCTCCTGCCAGCAAAGTGTGGGAATTGTTATTTCTCCCCCGATTTCGTCAATACAATGTTTGCCAGGCATACGGCGTACTCTGTTGTTGAATCCTGAGGTTTCCAGGCCAACGTGAAGCTCACGGTGGCGCGGGTGACCGTATAGCCTTTGTCGGTCCAGACCTTCAGCTTTTCTTTTCCTGAAGCTGAGAGGGCTGCTACGTTTACTCCTTGATTGTTGAGCAGAAGGCCGTCGCTGTAGAGCAGGCTGTCGCCACTTCTGAGGCGAAGTACTATCTCCTTGCGCCCTTTGTAGAAGTCGAGCCAGACATCGTGCATGCTTAGTGGTATGGATATTGACGTGTGCTCGGTGGGAGGATTGGGTATGAGGTAGAGGTTCTTCTTGGCCCGAGTGAGGCCTACGTAATAGGTGCGCATGTCGTTCTTTGACGAGCTTTGTGGCGAAGCCGAGCGGATGTCTCTTTCGTCGGGAACGGGCGCGAGCAGGTAGACGTTGTCGAACTCGCGACCTTTGGCCTTATGGATGGTGCTCACGAACACCGAATGGCTGTCGGCGGCTATGAAGTCTTCGATGTCAGATTCGTAGATGTACTCTTGCAAGTCGCTGCGATAGTAGTTCCGATGCGTTATCTCGAAGTCGGCAAAGAAGTGCTTCATGATGCTCAGGCATGTGCTTGTGGCGTAGGTGTCAAGTGTGCGCTGCTTGGCTTTCGTCCATGTTTCGTGTGAAATGTAAACCTCATCGGTTCGTCCGAGCTGTTTCAGGAAATAACGGACTTCGGCGAGGTTGCCGAAGCGGAAACCATCTGCCGACTGGGCTACTGTGGCATGGATGCCGCGCTGCTCCAGTTCGTAGGTCACCTGCATGGCTTCTTCGTTTGTGCGTGTAAGTATGGCGGTGGTGCCATGCGTGTCGATTTCTGCGTTCTGAAGCGACTTCAGGGTCACTACCTTGCCTGCTTCACCCGTAGCAGAATGGATGGGTGCCTGCTTCATGCGGCCGGGTATGCGCTTGACGAAACGGTTGGCGCAGTCGACCACTGCTTTCGATGAGCGATAGTTGTCGGTCATCTCGTAGAGCTTGGCCCCTTCCTGGCTGACGAGCGACTGCATATACTTAGAGTCGGAACCGCGGAAGGCGTAGATGTTTTGGTCGTCGTCGCCTACGGCTATGACGCGCATGTCCTCGTTTTGGCGCATTAAGGCCTGCACCAATCGGAAATCGTCCGGCCCCATGTCCTGAGCTTCGTCGATGACGAGCACGCTCTTGGCTATCTTTGATGGCTCCACTTCGCTCCGTTCAATCATCTCTGCCGCCATGCGCACCACATCTTTTGCCTCGTCTAAACTGCCTTGTTTGCCGATGAGGTCGAAGCTGTAGGAGTGGAAGGTCTTGATTTCGATATAGTGTGCGGCATCGTTTACTAAGTCGATAAGCCGTTTCTTGAACTCCGTGGCAGCTGCGCGCGAGAAGGTGAGCATGAGCAGTTGCTCGTGCTTCACGTCTTCGAGCAGAAGGAGCGATGCCAGCTTGTGAACCAGAACGCGCGTTTTTCCACTTCCCGGTCCTGCTGCCACCACGATGTATTTCGACTGTTTGTCGTCGATGATTTCGCTTTGCCGATGAGAGAGCCCGCCAAAGAGTTGGTTGTATTTGGTCGGTGTGATGTTTTGGTCTATTTGCGCCCGCCGTTCCTCTTTGAAATACAGATTGATGAACTTGCGGAAGTCCATTGTGAAGTAGTCGTTGACAAAGCGGCGTGCGGCGTCGTAGTCGCGTACCATCAGGTTGGCATATTCGCCCACGATGTGTATTTGCCTGATGCGCTGCTTGTAGAACTCGTCCAACAGCCGATATTGCTCCTTGGTGTAGCGTGTGCGTCGGTCGACCACACGGCCTATCTGCATGGTATTGTAGATGACGATGAAGCCGCCTTCGATTTTCATCAGCTCTGTCTTGGTGAGATAGAGTAGGGCTTCCTCAACGTCTGCTATCGTTGGCTTCGCTGCAGAGTTGGCAAAGATGATGTTCTGTCGGCTGGCGATATACTGTTGCAGCAGTTCGACGATAGAGAAGCTGACCAGCGTCAGTTCCTTGCTGGCGTCGCGCTGGGCAGCAAGCGTTTCGACGATGAAGCGGCAGATGTCGGTGCGCCGCTCGAAACGTGCCATCGTTACGTCTTGCGAAGATTGCAGGCGCACGCTTACGCTATCGCTGGCGCTATGCTCCCGTTTGTGGATGTAGCCTTTCACAGACAGGAAGTGGAGCAGCATGCGCAGTCGTTTGACGTTTGAGAAGGTGAGGCCAGCCTTGAGCGCTTCCTCATTGAGCTCTTTGTAATACAATCTTTGGGCAATGCCGATGTTCGATTCGTCGACTCCGATTTTTTCATCCTTCAGATGTTGTAAAAGGAACTGTTCTAATCTCAGTAAGGTATCCAGATGGCGTAGCGAGGTGCTTTTGGCTATCCATGCCTGCATGTCGCGCGTGTCGGCCAACAGTCCGTCTTGTCGCATGAGGTTGATGTTTCTGATGACCGTGGCTTTGCTCATACCGAGTATGTCTGCCAAATAGTCTACGCGGCTCTCCGCTTCTGCTCCGCGGCCGTCTGCAGTGGCACGGGCGCTGATGAGCGACTTGATGATGCGTGCCGCTTCTTCGCGCGACTGTTCGTCGAAGAGTGTAGACTGCGTCAGCTTGTGGCGTGCTTCGTCCATGCTCTTCACGGCTATGCCTGTTGCAAAGATGTGAGGAGAATTGCTGCCGCGACGAATGAAGCCGGCGTCTTCCAGCGCAGCAATGGCTGCCTTGACGCGTGTCTCTATATCGTCGACCTCATCGCCCCATCCGGCTTGTCGGGCTATCTCCAGTGGCGAACAGCTCACCTGTTCGCGCTTGGCCGTCAACGCCTTGATGGCTTTCCATACTTGCTGGATTTCGCTGATGCTCAACTTGGTCTGGTTGAGCAGAATGAAGTGCTTGTCGAGGTCGCTGTCGGTATAGAGCACGAAGCAGTCGGCCTGCATCTGTGGGTCTCGCCCTGCGCGGCCGGCTTCTTGCACGTAGTTTTCCAGCGAGTCGCTAATGTTATAGTGCACCACCAGTCCCACGTCTTTCTTGTCGACGCCCATGCCAAAAGCCGAAGTGGCAACAATCACTTGCGCTTCACCGCTCATAAAGGCATTTTGGTTCTTCACTTTCTCGGCAGCATCCATCTTCCCGTTGAAGGGCAAGGCACGGATGCCGTCCCTGACAAGATGCTCTGCAAGCTCTTTGGTGCGCTTGGTGCGCGAGACGTAGACGATTGTGGGGCTGTTGTGCCCCAAGATTAGGGAGCGCAGCAGATTGTACTTCTCGTCGGCAGTCTCGGCATGGAGTACAGAATAGCGCAGGTTCTTTCGCTCGGCATTGGCGGCAAACACCTTTAGCTCCACGCCCAGCTTCGACCTGAAATAGTCGCAGATGTCTGTGACGACCTTCTGCTTGGCCGTCGCAGTAAAGCACGACACGGCAATGGGCTGGTCTGTCTGTTTCTTCTCTTGAAGTGCTCGGATGAAATCGCCTATATAGAGATAGTCTACGCGGAAATCGTGTCCCCAGGCAGAGAAGCAGTGGGCTTCGTCGATGACAAAGCGCGCGACAGTCCGATTGAGCAGGAGCCGCTCAATGGTCTTGCTCCGCAACATTTCCGGAGCAATGTAGAGCAGGTTGGCTGTGCCTTCGGCCACTTGCTGGATGGCACTGGCACGCTCTATGGGGTCGAGCAGGCCGTTGATGGTCACGGCTTCGCTGATGCCACGTGCGGCAAGATTGTCTACCTGGTCTTTCATCAGCGACTGAAGCGGTGAGATGACAACCGTCAGGCCATGGGTGTTTCTGCCGGCCATCAGCGCCGGCAACTGGAACGTGAGGCTCTTGCCGCCGCCAGTGGGGAAAATCGTCAACAGCGACTCGCCGCGAATGGCTGTCTCTACGGCTTGCTGCTGCATAGGCTCGCCGTCGAATGTGCGAAACGCCTCATAGCCGAAGAACTCCTTCAGACCGCTATGTGCATCTAAGCGTTGGTGACAATAGGCGCAGTCGCCGCACGAGGTGTTGCACAAAAGGTTCATCACATTGGCCACCTGTGGATAGTTGCGTATTACCCATGCAGGCGTAATCGAGAAGACATCGTCGGCACCGATTACAGCGAGACAATAGGCTAATTCGGTTGGGTGTTGGCGGGCCAATGCGTTGAAATCGGCATGACTGCACACTTTGCCCTCATATTCTTTCAGAATCAGCCGCGACATGTCGGGCTGAGACCGTAGCAGTCTGCTTAAAAGTGATGGCTGGGTGGCCGATGTGTAGCCTACGTGTTTGAAGAAACCCTCAAACTCTTGCGTCTGATGAAGAAGCTGATAGTAGATTTCCTGCCTGTCGGCCGATAGCCCTTTCCATGCCGCAATCTCGTCGCTGAGCAGTTCATGTGCCTTCATCGAATCGTTTACGGGATTGTTCAGCTCGTCAACCTGCAGTTTGTCGTCTTTCACCAGGCGATGATAGGGACGCTTGGGGAACAGTAAAGGCGATAAGGGCAACGTATCAATAATCGTGGGATTGCCTCTCAGGGCTGTATATTTCAGGTCATGATGAATAATATTGTGTCCACAAATAGTGTCGCAGTCAGACACAAAAGCGTCGAAGTCGGCTTTTGAATGCGTGTGCAGCACGCTGCCATCGTCTCTCACTGCACCAAAGTCTACTACTTTTTTTGTTCGCAGACTCACTTCTGTGTCAATGAATGCTATCATATTATTCGTCCATAACAAAGTGCAGTTGCAAAAATACAAAGAATTTGGGAAATAATGAAGGTTTTTGTGAAAAGATTAGGAAAATGAGGGGAAAGTGCTACTTTGCGAGGTGTAAAACGCTGTAATTCTTGGAGAATTACGCTGTAATTCGAGGCGAATTATGTTGTAATTCTCTGCGAATTACAGCATAATGAAAAAACAACAGCGGCGCTGACTGTTGGTGTCGGCGCCGCTGTGGGTAGAGGGTGATGGGGAGAGGGTAGAGGGGGTCAGTTGTTCTCCACCTCTTCCTGCATGTCGATAAATTCGCGCTGCTTGTTGTAGAACTCGTATTGCAGGAATGCCAGCTTCTGTGAGCTGACGACGTGCACGCCCATGCCGTACTTCATCTGCCACTGGCGCTTCAGGGAGAAGATGCCTTTGTTGATGTAGGCTGCTACATAGGGGTGTACGTGCAAGTAGAAGTTGCGTATGCCTATCTCGTTGACCAGGCGGTCAATCTTGCTCTCGAGCTGATCGGTGAAAAGAATCGACGATTTGATTTTTCCTTTGCCGAAACAGGTGGGACAGGTCTCCTCAACGTTGACGTCCATGGCTGGGCGCACACGTTGACGGGTGATTTGCATGAGTCCGAATTTTGAGAGTGGCAGGATGTTGTGGCGGGCGCGGTCTTTCTTCATGTTCTCGCACATGCGCTCGTAGAGCATTTGTCGGTCTTCGGCGAGGTTCATGTCGATGAAGTCGACCACGATGATGCCTCCCATGTCGCGCAGACGTAGCTGTCTGGCCAGTTCGTCGGCTGCGCCAAGGTTTGTTTCCAGTGCGTTGGCCTCTTGCCCGTTTTCTTTCTTGATGCGTGTGCCGCTGTTGACGTCTACTACGTGCATGGCTTCGGTGTGCTCAATGATGAGATAGGCGCCTCGCTTGAAGTTGACGGTCTTGCCGAATCCCGACTTGATTTGCTTCGTAACGCCGAAGTTGTCGAAGATGGGCACTGTGCCGGTGTACTGCTTGACGATGTTGGCTTTCTCGGGTGCAATGAGCGTGACGTAGTCTTTCACTTGTTGGAAGATGGCTTCGTCGTTGACGCAGATGGCATCGTAGGTGGGGTTGAAGAGGTCGCGAAGCAGGGCTACGGCGCGTGTCTGTTCTTCGAAGACGAGCTGTGGGCGCTCTGTGGTCTTTTGTACGCGTGTGATGGCGTCTTCCCATCGCTTGAGCAGCACTTTGAGTTCTTGGTCGAGCTCTGCTGCGCGTTTTCCTTCTGCCACGGTGCGCACGATGACGCCGAAGTTTTTCGGCTTCATGCTCTGCACGAGTTGTTTCAGACGGCTGCGTTCTTCGCCTCGCTTGATTTTTGATGATACAGAAACTTTGTCGCCAAAGGGTATGAGCACCATGTAGCGTCCGGCGAAGCTGAGCTCGCAGGTCAGTCGCGGTCCTTTGGTGTTGATGGGCTCTTTGACCACTTGTACCAGGATTTCCTGTCCTACCTTCAGTGTGTTTTGTATGCTGCCTTCTTTGGGCAGGTCGGGTAGGCGTGTGGCTTTTTGGATGGGGAAAAGTTTCTTCCTGTCGCTCACTACCTGTTTCAGGTATTTCTCGTAGGAGCTGAATTGAAGGCCCAAGTCAAGATAGTGCAGAAACGCAACGCGCTCCGAGCCTACGTCGACGAAGCAGGCGTTGAGTCCGGGCATGAGCTTTTTCACTTTGCCCACATAGATGTTGCCCACCGAATAGGACACGGAGCGTGGCTCCGTCTGGTACTCCACGAGGCTCTTGTCTTCCAACAGGGCTATGGAGATTTCCTTCGGTTGCACATCGATGATTACTTCGCTTGTCATTGGCTTTACGTTTTGCTTTGCTTGCTTGGTTAATTACGAAAAAGGGTGTGCCCGGGTTTTTCACGTGCACACTCCTTTCATTTCTTTTGTCGCCGGAGCAGGTGTTTACTTGCTCTTATGACGATTCTTGCGCAGTCTCTTCTTGCGCTTGTGGGTAGCCATCTTGTGGCCCTTCTTTTTCTTTCCGTTAGGCATAATTAAAATGATTTATTATTTATTACTATAATAATGTTGTTGTTCCTTTCTTTCTCTTATTGCATCTTTGCGATGAAACTGTCGGCCGGCTTGAATGCAGGAATGTCGTGTGCATCGATAATGAGCGTGGTGTTCTTCGAGATGTTGCGTGCTGTCTTCTGTGCACGATGCTTCACCTGGAAGGTTCCGAATCCGCGCAGATAGACGTTCTCTTTGTTTTCTGCCAGAGATACTCTAATCTCTTCCATGAATGCCTCGACAACGATACCGACCTCGCGCTTGTTGATGCCGGTTTCTTGTGTTATCTTATTGATAATCTCTGCCTTAGTCATGTCGTTTTTCTCTTGTTAAAATGTGACTTTTTCTTTTCGGACTGCAAAGATACTGTTTTTCAGTGAGATACGAAAATTTTCTTTCGATTTTTTAAGAAAAAAAACTCATTCGCCCCCAAAATAGTCTATTAGCTCGCCTCGCGCACTGCCTTCCTGATTGGGCAGGTCTTTGATGATTTGTCCTTTTTCGAGCAGCACGATGCGTGTGCTGATGTCGATGGTGTGCTGCAGGTTGTGCGAGCTGATGATGATGGTGGCGCCTGTCTCGCGGGCATAGTCGGTGAGCGTGTGCTTGAGCACGTTCTGACTGGTGGGGTCGAGAAAGTTGAAGGGCTCGTCGAGTATCACGAGGCTGGGCTTGCGCAGCAGTGCGCCCATGATGCCCACCTTCTGCTTGTTGCCTGCAGAGAGGTTGCGAATGAGCTTCTTCTGGCCGAACACTTCGCCGTTGTCGAGACGCTCGAAAGCCTTGAGACGCTCGTCGACCTGGCTTTGCGGCATGTTGCATATCTTGCCTAAGAAGGCAAAATACTCTTCGGGCGTGAGGTAGTCGATGAGAAATCCCTCGTCGATGTAGGCGCCCGTTTGTTCTTTCCACGCTTCCGAGAGGGCCGGGTCGATGCCGTTGAGCATCACCTGGCCGTCGTCGGGTTTCAGCAGGTCGAGCATCAGGCGGAAGAGTGTGGTCTTGCCGGCACCGTTGTTGCCCACAAGTCCCAGCACTTCGCCTTCGCCTATCTGCAGCTGTGCAATGTCGCACGCCACAGTCTCGCCGTAGTTTTTTTTCAGGTTAGCAACAGTAATCATCATTACTCATTACTAATTACTCATTACTAATTACTCATTACACCAGTCCTCTGCCGTGGCAGTTCTTGAACTTCTTGCCGCTGCCGCAGGGGCAGGGGTCGTTGCGTCCGGGCAGTTTGTCCTTAATCACGGGCGTGCGGTTCTGCTGGGCGCGGGTGTCGTTTTGCGCGGCGGCACGCTGGTTGGGGTCGGTCAACTGCTCTTCGCTCAGGTTCTGCTTGCTCTCGGTGTACTGCTGGCGCTGGGTAGGCTGCTCGGGAGCAGCTTCCTGTACCTGCTGCACCTCGGGAATCTGTGCACGGGTGAGGATAGAGGTGATGCGGTTGTACATCTCGTTAATCATGTCGTCCCACACCTTGGCGCTCTCCAGCTTGAAGATGAGCAGCGGGTCTTTCTGCTCGTAGCTGGCGTTCTGCACAGAGTGCTTCAGCTCGTCGAGCTTGCGCAGGTTCTCCTTCCAGCAGTCGTCGATGATGTGGAGCAGAATGGCTTTCTCAAACTCCTTGACCACCGACTTGCACTCCGTCTCGTAGGCTTCCTTGAGGTTGCAGGGAATGTTGTACATGCGGCGACCGTCGGTGAGGGGCACCATGATGCGCTCGTACATCTGTCCCTGGTTCTCAAACACCTGCTTGATGATAGGCATTGCCACCTCGCGAATGCGCTCCGTCTTGCGGTTGAAGTTGTCGATAGCTGCCTGGAAGGCATCTTCTTCCAGTTGTTCGCGGTTGGTGTTGGCCAGCTGCTCGCTGGTGAAGGGGAACTCCATGGCAAAGATGTGGAGGAACTCTTCGCGACAACCATCGTAGTCGTTGTTCTCGATGATGTTGACCACGCGGTCCCAGATGATGTTGGAGATGTCCATACCGATGCGCTCGCCCATCAAGGCGTGGCGGCGCTTCTCGTAGATGACGGTGCGCTGCTTGTTCATCACATCGTCATATTCGATAAGGCGCTTACGGATGCCGAAGTTGTTCTCCTCGACCTTCTTCTGGGCGCGCTCAATGCTGTTGTTAATCATCGGGGCCTCAATCATGTCGCCTTCCTTGAAGCCCAGACGGTCCATCACCGATGCAATGCGCTCGCTGGCAAACAGACGCATCAGCTTATCCTCGAGCGACACGTAGAAGACAGACGAACCCGGGTCGCCTTGACGTCCGGCACGACCACGCAACTGGCGGTCGACACGGCGGCTTTCGTGGCGCTCAGTACCGATGATGGCCAGACCGCCTGCAGCCTTCACTTCGGGCGACAGCTTGATATCGGTACCACGACCAGCCATGTTGGTAGCAATGGTCACAGCACCCAGGGCACGCTCTTCTTCCTTGATGAGCGTATTAGCCTCGCGCACGGGTACATTATTTTTCTTAGCAGCTTCCTGCTCCAGCGTTTCCTGATAGCGAACGGCACTCAGACGGTCGCTGAAAGCACGGCCGTCGGTGGCCACGTATGCCGTGCCTTTGGTCGACTGACCGGCCAGAGCCACGATATCGGCTTCCTTCTGGTGCAGCTTGGCGTTGAGCACCTGATGGGGAATCTTGCGCATGGAGAGCATCTTCGAGAGCAGTTCGGAGATTTCCACCGAGGTGGTACCCACCAGTGTGGGTCGTCCGCTGTTGCGCATGAGCACAATCTCGTCGATGACGGCATTGTATTTCTCGCGGGCAGTCTTGTAGACGCGGTCGTTCTGGTCGTTGCGAATGACGGGACGGTTGGTGGGAATCTCCACCACGTCGAGCTTATAGATGTCCCAGAACTCGCCTGCCTCGGTAGAAGCCGTACCGGTCATACCAGCCAGCTTGTGGTACATGCGGAAGTAGTTCTGCAGCGTGATGGTAGCAAACGTCTGCGTGGCAGCTTCCACCTTCACGTGTTCCTTGGCTTCGACGGCCTGGTGCAGTCCGTCGCTCCAGCGGCGTCCTTCCATGATACGGCCCGTCTGCTCGTCGACAATCTTAACCTCGCCGTCGATGACCACATACTCGTCGTCCTTGTTGAACATGGTGTAGGCCTTGAGCAGCTGCTGCAGGGTGTGCACACGCTCGCTCTGCAAGGCGTAGTGGCTCATAAGTTCGTCTTTCTTGTCGATGCGCTCCTGGTCGGAAATGGTGTGGTCGCCTTCGAGTGCCGAGAGCTGCGACGCAATGTCGGGCAGCACAAACAGTTCGGCGTCGTTCACCTGATTGGCCAGCCAACCTGTACCCTTGTCGGTGAGGTCGCACGAGTTCAGTTTCTCGTCGACCACGAAATAGAGCGGTTCTATGGCTTCGGGCATGCGGCGGTTGTTGTTCTCCATATAGATTTCTTCCGTCTTGAGCATGCCAGCCTTGATACCTTCCTCAGAGAGGAACTTGATGAGCGGCTTGTTCTTTGGCAGAGCTTTGTGCGAACGGTAGAGCGAGAGGAAACCAGCGTCGAGCAACTCCTGAGCTTCCTTCTTCTTGCCTTCGTCCATCAGCTTCTGGCCTTCGCTGATTTTCTGACGAGCATCGGCCAGATACTGGGTGGCCAGCTTGCGCTGCACCTCGACCAGCTTTTCTACCAGCGGCTGATATTCCTCAAACATCTGGTCGTCGCCCTTGGGGATAGGACCAGAGATGATGAGCGGTGTACGGGCATCGTCAATGAGCACCGAGTCGACCTCGTCGACGATGGCATAGTTGTGTGCGCGCTGCACCAAGTCGGCAGGCGATGTAGCCATATTGTCGCGCAGATAGTCGAAACCAAACTCGTTGTTGGTGCCGAAGGTGATGTCGGCCTGATAGGCGCGGCGACGCTCTTCGGAGTTGGGCTGGTGCTTGTCGATACAGTCGACGCTGAGGCCATGGAACATGTAGAGCGGCCCCATCCATTCGGAGTCGCGCTTCGACAGATAGTCGTTCACGGTGACGACGTGCACGCCGTTGCCCGTCAGGGCGTTGAGGAACACGGGGAGCGTAGCCACGAGGGTCTTACCTTCACCCGTAGCCATCTCTGCAATCTTACCCTGATGGAGTACGATGCCGCCGAAGAGCTGCACGTCGTAGTGCACCATTTCCCATTTCAGGTCGTTGCCGCCGGCAGTCCAGTGGTTGTGGTAGATGGCCTTGTCGCCGT
>CAMOTK010000041.1 GCA_946625715.1 uncultured Prevotella sp.
ACACCGGCCAGTTCTGCTTCATCTTCGACGGCAACAACCAGGAGCGTGCATGGATGGTAGTCTACACCACCCGCGAGGCTGCCGACAAGGCTCCGAAGGCCGAGCCCGTAACTGGCGACCCCAACGGCATCAGCACCGTGAAGGCCGAAAAGTTCAGCGGTGCCATCTTCAACATGGCCGGCCAGCGCGTTGACCGCAACTTCAAGGGCCTCGTCATCAAGGACGGCAAGAAGATTATCGTGAAGTAAATCAACAGACAACCATAGAGGGCGCACTCCAAAAGGGGTGCACCCTCATTGTTGTTTTTGGCATTCTCTTAATACCTTATTATATTTATGCAATTCAAAAGATTCCTCACAGCGGCACTGCTCTCGACGGCAGGCATCGTGGCCATGGCCCAACAGACGGTCAGGGGCACAGTGACTGACGGCAGTGGCAATCCGCTTATCGGCGTTTCGGTATCCGTCAACGGTAAGCCCGTCGCCGTGACCGACTTCGACGGCCATTTCACCGTGCCGTCGGCAACCCCGTCGACCAAAGTAGAACTTTCGTATCTGGGCTATAAGAACCAGACACTTACTATAGGGCAGCGCAGTCAGCTCAGCATCACCATGGAAGAAGACGCACAGTCGCTCAACGAAGTTGTGGTCGTGGGCTACGGCACACTGCGCAAGGCCGACCTCACCGGCTCGGTGGGCTCGGTGGGCACAGAGAAGCTCAACGAAAAGGGCGCACCGTCGGTGCTCGAGAGCCTGCAGGGCTCCGTGGCCGGTGTGAACATCACCAAGTCGACCGGACGTACCGGCGGCTCCATGAACATCGAGATTCGCGGTAAGAACTCGCTCGAAGGCTCGCAGAACCCCATCTACGTGGTCGACGGCGTCATCTGCTCCGACATCGACTTCCTCAACCCGCAGGACATTGAGCGCATCGACGTGCTGAAAGACGCCTCGTCGACTGCCATCTATGGTTCGCGCGCCACGGCAGGCGTGGTGATGGTCACCACCAAGAGCGGTGCCAACGTGGGCAAGAAGGCCTCGAAGCCCACCATCAGCTACGACGGCTACTTCGGCATAAGCAAGGTGACGCGCATGCCCGACTTCATGGATGCCCAGCAGTACTACGACTATCGCGGACTGGCTTTCCAGAGCTTCGTGGCTGGCGACCAAAACGGCGGACAGCCGCTCTACCAGAACGGCGACCTCATGCGCACCTATCTGCAGATTGCACAGGCCGACGCCTCGCAGGGCTACCGCCTGAAGCAGCTCTTGGCCGACAAGAAATACTACAACTGGCGCGACTTCGTGCTCCAGGACGGCCGCCAGCAGAACCACTACATCGCTGTCAGCGGCGGCACCGCCAGTGTGCACTACCATCTGGGTCTGGGCTACCAAAACGAGCGCGGCATCTACAAGAACGACGAGCAGAACAAGTTCACCTTCAAGGGCAGCGTCGATGCCGAAATCAATAAGTACGTCAGCGCAGGCTTCAGTGCCAACATGGCGCGCATCAGCCACGACTATGCCAGCGACACCGGCGTGCAGTACGCCTTCACCATGAACCCCTTCATGCAAGCCTACGATGCCGAGGGCAACATCAACAAGCAGCCCGGCACCTACTCGTCGATAGGTACCGACTTTGCGGCCTTCACCAGTAGCTACAGTCCACTGCTCTACATGAAAGACCAGACATCGAACACCCTGGGATGGAGCCTGCTGGGCAATCTCTATCTGCAAATCAAGCCTTTCAGCGACCTCACGTTCAAGACCACTTTTTCGCCCACATACAGCAGCAGCCGCTTTGGCTACTATCAGGGCACAGAAGTGGGCGAAACGCAGAACCAGGCGCGCCAACAGGGTTCTCACAGCTTTGGTTGGACGTGGGACAACATTCTTACCTACGACAAGATGTTCGGCGACGACCATCACCTGAACCTCATGGGACTCATCTCGTCCAACTACGGCAAGAGCGAATCGGAGAAAATGTACGTCAACAGTGTGCTCGAAGGCACCTACTGGTGGGCACTCGGTTCGGCAGACAGCTTCGACAGCAACAACTCGAGCACGGGCTATAGCGAAACGTCCCTGCTCTCGTATGCCCTGCGAGCCAACTACACCTTCAAGGGCCGCTACATGGTGACCGGCACCGTGCGCTGGGACGGCAGCTCGAAGTTTGCCAAGGGCAATCGCTGGGGCTCCTTCCCCTCGTTTGCATTAGCCTGGCGTGCCAGCGAAGAGGCTTTCTTGAAGAAGCTCGAGTGGCTCTCTAACCTGAAGCTTCGCCTCTCCTATGGTGTGACGGGCAACAACAACGTGGGGGCCTATGCCACACAGCTCACCGTGGGCGGACAGGCCTACTATCCGTTCAACGGCATCTACACCCAGGGCATGCGCCCCAACGGACTCGTCGACAAGACCCTGAAGTGGGAGAAGGCCCACGAACTGAACCTCGGTCTCGACTTCGGATTCCTGGGCGACCGCATACGTGGTAGCATCGACTGGTACAACAAGAAGTCTACCGACCTGCTCTACGGCGTGAAACTGCCGCTGGAGACAGGCGGAACCAACATTACCACCAACATCGGTTCGGTGCGCAACCGCGGTATCGAAATCGGTCTGACCACCGAGAACATCGTCACCAAGGACTGGCGATGGACCACCTCGTTCACCTTTGCTCACAACAAGAACGAAGTGCTTGAAATCAATGGCGAGGGCAATCTGCTTAGCAGCAATCCTACGGGCAACCTGCTCATTGGTTCGCCCTACAACAACGTCTACTACTACGAGACCAACGGCATCGTCAGCGACAAGGACATGGTGGTGCCCAACAACGAGATTGCCGTTGCAGCCGGACTCACGCCCGGACAGACCGTCAAGGAGTATGAGTACTACAACAAATGCTACGGATGGGTGGAAGGCAGTCCGATTATCGTCGACCGCGACGGCAATGGCAGCTTCGACGATAACGACAAGAAGCTCTGGAAGTCGGATCCCGACTTCACCGGCAGCTTCACCTCGAATCTCTCGTGGAAGAACCTCGACTTCTCTTTCTCCATCTATGCCAAGCAGGGCTACACCGTGTTCTCTAATTTCTATCGCGACTATCTGAACATTGCCAGCAACAGCCGCGGACGCATGAAGCTCAACATGGACTTCTACATCCCCGCAGGAACCATGCTCGAATGCGATGGCGAGAATGCCGACGGCACGTTCATCAACCCCCGCTATCAGGAAGTGACCCACTACGGCAAGTATCCCTTCCCTGCTCAGAGCGTGGTCGACAATGCCGACGTCACTTCTTACTATCTGGGCAAGGCCAACGCCATCACCGACGCCTCGTTTGTGAAGGTGAAGCACATCACCCTGGGCTACAACTTCCCCAAGCAGTGGCTCAGCAAGATAGGCTGCTCGCAGATACGCCTGTACTGCACCGTGACCAATCCCTTTGTGTTCACCAAATACAAGGGCTACGACCCAGAGTGGGCCAGTGCTTCCAGCTCCAACGACGGACCCAGCACAGTGACTTGTCAGTTTGGTGCCAACATCAAGTTCTAACGTATTAAAGATTAAGCATTATGAAACTAAAACAATATATCATTTGTGCCAGTCTGCTCTTGGGAACGCTTTCCAGTTGTGGCGACTTCCTCGACACGGAGAACAAGGCGAGCGTTGAAGCAGAAGACTACTTCAACACCGAAGAAGGCCAGAATGCCCTCAGGGCAGTGATGTACAGCAGCATGAAGCCGGTGGTCACCAACACGGCCCTCACCGAGTTTGGAACCGACCTCTATGTGGGGTCGCGCGGCAACGACGGCGGCAACATGGCTACCTACGACATTGTGGCTGAGAACAGCGATGTGACCAGTTTCTACCAGAACGTATACACCATGATTAACAATGCCAACTGCATGCTCAAATACGGTGCTGCCAACGCCAAGTTCGTGGCCGAGGCCAAGTTTATCCGTGCCTATGGCTACTACATGCTTACACAGCAGTTTGGCAGCGTGCCCTATATCAGCGAGTATATCGAGACGGCCAACAAAAACTATCCGCGCACCGACTTGGCAACCATCTATCAGAACACGATTGCCGACCTGGAAGGCATCATGAATGCCAGCGACCTGCCTGAGACCGACCGTGGCGGCAACGTCAGCCAGAAGGCTGTAAAGGCATTGCTGGCCAAGATTTGTCTGGCGGCCGGATGGGACCTCGAAACCACGCTGACCGATGCTGCTGCCGGCACCTATACCATCAACGGCAAGCAGTATTTTGAGAAGGCCAAGACCTATGCCAACGAGGTCATCGGCACACAGCAGCTGACCATGGCGTTTGAAGATAAGTGGGCGCCCAAGAACGAAGGCAACGACGAGGAAATCTTCACTGTGCAGTATGAGCGCAACGGCTATCCCGGCGACGTCATCACCGGCGGCCACAGCCGTCAGGGCACCTATGGCAGTCAGATGGGCAATCCCACCGAGAACGGCATGAAGTCGTGTGGCAGCACGCTTGCTGCTTCGGCCAAGGCCATCTATCTCTGGGAGAAAGGCGACGACCGCTTGAATGCCACCTTCATGATGACCACCTACAACTACTTCTCGAAGTGGCTCGAAGAAGGCTACTATGCCTATTATCACAAGACGGCAGCTCAGCGGGCTTCGATGACCATTGCCGACTGCTTCTTCCCCTGGTACGCCACTGAGGCCGAAGTGAAGCAGTACGTCAGCGACCATCAGTCGCAGTTCGTGCGCAACGGTGGCGCCCTGGCCGTGCAAGTGCATGTGTTGAGCAACCCCGCTACGCTCTATACGCTCAAGGCCAATGGCACCATCGACAAGACCTTCACCGAGCCTTATACCGAGTATCTGCGCGGTCAGCACGGCAGTGCCGTAGTGCCTTCGGTAAAGAAGTTCGACGACCCCGACACACCGCAGCAGAACAACAGCACGGGCTATCGCGACGTAGTGGTGCTCCACCTGAGCGACATCTACCTCGTGGCCGCTGAGGCATGTCTCATGTCGGGCGACAATGCCGGTGCACTCTCACGCATCAACGATGTGCGTCGTCGTTCGCATGCTTCCGAGATAGCTTCGTTCGACAGCTATAATCCCGACTACGAGCGCGACGTCAACTTCATCGTCACGCCGCTCGACCTGGTGCTCGACGAGCGGGCTCGCGAGCTCTATGGCGAGATGACGCGCTGGATGGACTTGCGCCGCACCCGTCAGCTTGTGCGCTACAACATTGCCTTCAACCCCCTGATTAACACCGTTGCCGACATGAGCAACATGAAGGGCGAAGTGAAGTGGCTGCGTCCCATCCCTGCCGAGGAGATAGAGACCAACAGCGCCCTCACTCAGAGCAGTCAGAATCCCGGTTACTAATCCCTAAATGTGCAGAACAATGAAAAAACTATTATATTCCTTTATGGCACTGGTTATCGCCAGCTGCGGACTGACCGCCTGCGGCGATGACAATGAGGATGAGAACATCAGCTTCAGTGCATCGGCCGAGAAAGAGGCACAGGGCACTTTCAATGGCACTTTCGTACGTGTGCAGGCCAGCAACGGAACTACCGTTACGGGCACGGGCACCTTTGTGCTTACGGCGACAGAAACGGCCAACAGGGCCGAGCTGACTTTCACCAGCGACGAGCTGACGGAACTGGCAGGTATTGAGCCTATTCCCGTGAACATTTCGCATGCGTCGAGAGATTTCGTGTTCTTCAACAAGTCGTCAGACTACAGTCTGAGGGGACGAATTTACGACGGCAAAACCGTGAAGCTGTCGTTCTCGAAGCTGGTGCGCGTCAGTGCCCGTTCGAGCGTCACCTACAACTATTCCTTCGAGGGGGCCAAACAGCCATAGCCCGAAGGAATAGCATAAGCATAAAAAAAGCTCTCTTCGCTTGAAGGGAGCTTTTTTTCTTTCTTATCTGACGATGAATTTCTTGCCGTTGCGGATGTAGAGGCCTGGCTTCGGATGCTTGACCGGTCGACCGCTAAGGTCGTAGAGACGGCCGTCTGCTGAGGCTTTTGTGCTGACGGTCGCGATGCCGTTGGGATTGATGAGCATCAGACTGCTCAGGGGCACACGCGTCAGCTGGGCATCGTCCTTATTGGTGGCGTACGACACGTAGAGATAGCCGTCGTTGACGATAGCCTTCGGATAGCTGTAGCCCAAGGTCTTCGACTTGCCCGTGTAGCGCTGTGCAGGATAATCGCCGCTGGCACCCGAGCGCAGCAGGTAGGAGTGGGTGAAGGTGTTGCCATCGGCGCTGAGCGTCACGGCCAAGGGCACGCGCCACGTTTTGTTGGCACTGTTCTTCACCTGACCGGGGTTGTTCACGAGGAAGACGGTGCCGTCGGGCAGGTTGCCGGCACACTGCTTGGCACGCGAGTCGGGCATGTTCGTCGTCACGGCTTTCGTCCAGGTTTCGCCGTTGTCCTTGCTCGTGGCAGCCAGCACCACGTAGCGGCTCTTCTGGTCGCGCATCACCATGACCAGTGTGCCGTCGGGCTTCTGGAAGAAGCTGGGCTCCAGTTCCACCGACTGCGAACCGTTGTCGGTATAGGTGAAGTTACCCTTCTTCCAGCCCGTGCGCCCTGTGGGGTCGTCGGTGTAGATGGGGCAAAGCTTCAGTCCTGGCTGGAAGTGGGCAGCGCTGATGATGCGTCCATTGGGCAGCACGTGCGGGTCTTGCTCGAAGATGCCGTTCAACTGTGCGCCGCCGTCCATTTTCACTTCGGCCGGCTCTGTCCACGTCTCGCCGTCGGCCGACTCCACAAACTGCGTGTAGCCGCCGCTGTTGGCCACCGACGTTGGTCGGGTGTTGATGTAGCCTATCAGCTTGTCGGCAGTGGCCAGCCAGCCACCCGATGCCACATAGCCGTTGCTGATGGTGGGGCAGAGCACTTTCGGTGCCGACCAGGTTTTTCCGCCGTCGGTGCTTTTGGCGTAGGCCACCCAAGTGTCGGCGGCATCCTCGTCTGTTTGCGAGCTCTGCCACATGCAGTACAGAGCACCCTTGAAGGCAGCCAGCACCACGCCGTTGCTGTAGTGGTCGGTGCCTTCTGCCGCTGCAAATACGGTGTAGGTCTCTGCGCCCGTGGCATAGTCGAGTCCCATGGTCTCCTTCTTGCTGCTGTCGAAGAGGTTAGGGGCAATGCTGAATGGTGCGTCTTGGGCCATTGCCGAGCCCGAAAGCAGAAGCATCAGTGCGAGAAAATTCTTTTTCATACGTTCCTTCTATTATTTTATGATAACTTTATGTCCTTTCTGAATGTTCAGGCCGTGCTGAGGCTGGCTCAGGCGCTGTCCGGCCAGGTTGTACCATGCTCCCTCGCCTTGGGAGAGGGTTGGGGTGAGGCTGCTGATGCCCGTGCCCGTGCCGCTGACGGCGAAGTGGAAGTGGCGCGTCAGCGCAATGCCGTCTTCCGTCACACGGACGGGCAGGTCTATCAGGCGACTGCTGTTGTCGGTGGTCTTCACCGAGAGCGTGCCGTTGCTGATGGTAGCCACGACGTTCTCCGGCAGTGCCGTCAGTTCGGCAGCTGCCAGCGACTTGTAGGCCGCGAAGTAGGGGGCTAAGTCTACCTGCTGTTCCTGTCCTGCATCCATGCGGAAGTTGGGCTGTGCCATCCAGTTCAGGTAGTCTTCCAGGTCGGTATAGCCGTTGTTGTCGGTGTCGTCGTTGTTGTTGGCCGTGTTGGGGTTGGTGCCCACGATTGCCTCAAACCAGTTGGGAATACCGTCTTGGTCGGTGTCCCAGTTGGCGTCGCGCTGCGCTTCCACGATGCCCAGCTTTGCCATGTCGAAGCCCTCGCAGCCCGCATCTTCCTCAGAGTCGATGAGACCGGCCAGTCCCGAGCGGCTGCCCTTGGTCGATGTGGTGCGGTTCAGCGTTTCACGAATCATGCGCTGGTCGTGCAGGTTGAGCACGGGCAAGGTGCAGCCCACGTCGCTGAGCACGTTCTTGTAGGCCGCCTCGGCCGTTTCGATGACGGCGAACGAGGGGAAGAACGGCTCCTTGCGGAACACTTCCCAGTCGAGCGTCTGATTGGAACTGAGCGAGTACTTGTACGTCTCGTTCAGCTTGTCGCGCGTCAGACTGCCGTCCTTGTTCTCGCGGATGTTGCCGCTGACGTAGTACGACTGCGAGCCCTTGCCCGTACCTTCCAGCTGGGCGTTGAGCAGCATCTTTGTACCGAAGCCCGACGGGCCCTGCTTGTAGTAGTTGGCCACGAAGTTCATCTCGTGCGAGCCGCCGTCGGTGGCGCGTCCGTGCCAGTTGTAGACCACGTTGTTGAACACGTCGTGGCCGCCGTCGTAGTAGCCCGAGCCGTCCAGACCGCCCGAGATGCTCCAGTTGCGCCCCTCGTTGTGTGCCAGCAGGTTGTGGTGGAACGAGCCAGCCGTGCCGCCAGCCTGTCCGCCGCCGATGGTGGCAGCGAAGCCGTGGGCCTTGCCGTCGCCGTAGTTAGGATGTCCGGCCACGTTCAGTGCCTCGCTGATGAGCGTGCGCTGCAGGGTGATGTTCTTCGCCCCGCGACTGGAGAAGCCCTCGTCGATGGTCCAGGCAATAGAGCAGTGGTCCATGATGGCGTGGTCGTTGCCGGCCATGCCCATGCCGTCGAGCCCCTTGTTGGCATCGTCCTCACTGAGTATGTGTCCGCGGTGCAGGCGCAGGAAGCGGGTGATGCCGTCGCTGGCCATGCCGAAGGGACAGCCGCGCAGCAGGATGCCGTTGCCGGGCGCCGTCTGTCCGGCAATGGTCACGTACTTGGCCGAGCAGGTCAGTCGGCTCTGCAGATAGATGACGCCCGCCACGTCGAAGACGATGGTGCGCGGCCCCGAGAGTTGTGTGATGCCGTAGCGCAGGGTGCCCGGCGTGTTGTCGTCGGCCAGTGAGGTGACGTGGTAGACCGTGCCGCCGCGTCCGCCTAAGGCATAGCGACCGTAGCCCTCAGCACCCGGGAAGGCCAGTCGGCAGGGCTGGAAGGCCCACGCCTTGCCCTTGTGCACGGTGCCCTGTGCGTCGACCTCGTCGACACGCCACCAGTAGCGTTGCAGGGCCGAGAGCCCCGTCTTGGTATAGGCCGGCTCTGCGCCCTCGTAGACGTAGGCCGTGGCGTTGGCCACCTCGGTAGAATCGGTGCCTAACACCAGCTTGTGGGCCGTGGCCCCTTCGGCCGGTGTCCAGCTGAAGCTGACGGTGCCGTCTTCCGTTCCGGCGTGGTAGTCGTAGTTGGCCGGCTGCGGGTCCATCGCCGCCATGGCCGCCACGTCGAACTCCAGGCCGTTGAGCGTGACGCTGGTGGTGTTGTAGCTGACACCATCCTGCGGCACGGAGATATAGCGGATGACCACCGGCTTTCCCTCGGTGACGTTGAACTCCACAAACGACGTGCCGGCCTCAGAATACTTCTCTGCCCCCGACGAGTAGGTGCCCTGTGCACGTACCACGCCGTCGACTTCCACCTCGATGGGTGGCAGCACTACCTTGGCACCAGGATTGTTGTGGTAGGCAATCACACTGTGCTGTCCGGGTGTCATGCCCTCGATGGTGAGCACCAGGGCCGTGCGGCCCGCCGTCAGTTTCACCATGTTGCCGTCTTCGATGTTGCAGGCCATGACGCCGTCGCCAATGAGCTTCAGCCCCGCCTGCACCTGCGTCTTGCTCCACGTAGAGCCCACGGCCGAGGCCTGTTCGCCACCACTTACGGTGAGCACCACGCCGTTGTCGAGCATCTTCTGGTCGCTCTCCACGCGGGGCACCGGCCACGCCACATAGTTGGATTCGGTCACTTCCGACGTCTGTCGGCCAGGGAAGTCGAAGTCGATGTTCTGAGCTTGTACAGCCGTTGCACAAGCGCAAAGTGCGATAGTTAGCAGTCTTCTCATTGCAGTTTAGATTAGTTTTCTTGGTTGCAAAGGTAGGAAAAAAAGTTATGAATAAGGTGCATTTCCTTATCAAAAAAGTGTAAAAATACGGCAATATAGAAATAAATGGTTATCTTTGCAACCGATATGGCTATTAGATACACGCATAAAGAAGAACTTTGGAACGCCTGGTCGCATGCCGGAGGCATCGTGCTGGGCCTGGTGGTGGGCATCGTCTTCCTGGCGATGGTGGTGCGTAGCGGCAGCAACTGGGCCGCCCTTGGCGTCAGCCTCTATCTCTTCGGCATGCTGGGCAGCTATGTGGCCTCTACGGTCTATCATGCCCTGCCGGCCCGCAGCCGCTGGAAGGAGCGCCTGCGCCGCTGGGACCATGCCGCCATCTACTGGCACATTGCCGGCAGCTACTCGCCGCTGACGCTCATAGCCCTGCGCACCGAGGGCTATTGGGGCTGGTCGCTCTTCACGTTTGTGTGGCTATGTGCCGTTGTGGGCACGGTGATGAGCCTGCGGCGCCTGAAGGAGCACAGCCATGCCGAGACGCTCTGCTTCGTGGGCATGGGCCTGTCGGTGCTGGTGGCGTTCAAGCCGCTCATCGACACCGTCTCCACGGCCGCCGTGGTGTGGATAGTGGCCGAGGGCGTGTGCTACATCACGGGAGCGGCGTTCTATTCGCTCAACAAGCGTCGCTACATGCACAGCGTGTTCCACTTCTTCGTCCTGGCAGGCTCCGTCTGCCATATCATTGCCGTGTGGGACGTGCTCATCCAATATCTCCAATAAAAAAAAGCCCCCCCTTTTTTTGGGGGGGAGGCTTTTATTTCACATATTCAGCAAAGTCGGTCAGGCGCATGTCGCCCTTGCGAGCCAGCGAGTCGTGCATGGCGAAGGCAGCGGGCAGGTTGTGGCGCGTCTGTCCCATCTTGGCAATCTTCAGGTAGTCCCACAGCAGCTGCTTGTAGTCGGGGTGTACGCACTGCTCGATGATGTGCTCTGCACGCTGAGCGGGGCTCTTGCCGCGCAGGTCGGCCACACCCTGTTCGGTGACGATGATGTTCACGTCGTGCTCCGAGTGGTCCTGATGGCTCACGAAGGGCACAATCGACGAGATGAGACCGCCCTTGGCCGTCGACGGGCAGGTGAAGATAGAGAGGTAGGCGTTGCGCTCGAAGTCGCCCGAGCCGCCAATGCCGTTCATCATCTTCGTGCCGCTGATGTGCGTAGAGTTGGCGTTGCCGTAGAGGTCTACCTCGATGGCCGTGTTGATGGCGATGACGCCCAGTCGGCGAATGATTTCGGGGCTGTTTGAAATCTCGCTCTGGCGCAGCGTCAGGTGCTGCTTGAAGTAGTCCATGTTGTCGTACACCTGCATCAGACACTCGTTAGACACAGTGAGCGAGCAGGCCGAGGCGTCCTTCACGCGGCCGTTGAGCATCATGTCGATGACCGAGTTCTGAATCACCTCGGTGTAGATGTTGAAGTCGGGCACGTGCTTGTCCT
>CAMOTK010000042.1 GCA_946625715.1 uncultured Prevotella sp.
ACAGACCGAAAAGTGCCGCTTTACAGACCGAAAAGTGCCGCTTTACAGACCGAAAGGTGCCGCTTTACCACCCATAAAGCAGCAATATAAAAAAAAAAGCGATTTTACGATGACAAAACTGTTTCTTGTACGTCTTCATTATATGAAGAACCTTTTAATCACCATCCTGTTGTTTACGATAGCAACCCTCTGCAGGGCTGCCGATATTGTTGTTTCGCCCCAGCAAAGCCTGCACGACGCACTGCGCCAGGCACGCGAATGGCGCCGCACAGCCGACCCGCGCTGTGAGGGCGGCATCACCATACGACTCAAGGCCGGCCGCTACTACATGAACGAACCGCTCTTCCTGCGACCGGAAGACAGCGGCACAAGCCAGTCGCCCACCACAATCGAAGGCGAACCAGGCGCCATTGTCTGCGGCGATGCCAAGCAGCAGCACACACAGGTATGGCCCAAGGAAGGCATGATGCGCATGATAGGCTTCGACACCGACCGTCGCACCATCACCATCCCAACGCCACCCAAGCAGGTACTCAAGACGCAAGGGCTGGAAATGGTGGTCCACCAGCGCTGGGCCATCGCCATCCTGCGCGTAAAAGCCATGCAGGCAGAGGGCGAGAAGACCATCGTCACTTTCCAGGAGCCCGAAAGCCGACTGGAGTTCGAGCACCCCTGGCCACAGCCTGTCATCGATGGCGAGCGCGGTAGCAGCAGTTTCCTGCTCCGCACCACCGAACAGCGCGAGGGCATTGAGCAGCTCGTCATCGTCGACGGCGCCAGTTTCGTCCACTTCAAGGGCCTGACGTTCGAGAACACCTGCTGGAACCGTCCGCTCCGCAAGGGTCACGTCACCCTGCAAGGCGGGTTCCCGCTCATCGACGCCTACAAGCTGAAGGAGAAGGAAGGGCTTCCTTGGGACAGCGGATTGGAGAACCAAGCCTGGGTGGAGCGTCCCGTCAGTGCCGTCAGCGTGAGCAATGCCAGCCACGTCGACTTCACCGATTGTCGCTTCCAACATCTCGGTGCCACGGCCCTCGACTATATCGACAACATCAGCAACTGCACCGTCAGCAACAACTTCTTTCAAGACATTGGCGGCACCGCCATCTTGGCAGGTTCGTTTGCTGAGAGTCCGCGCGAGGTACATCGTCCCTACGGCCAGTTGGCCGAGCGCTGCCAGCAGCTCACCATCACGGGCAACACCATCACCGACGCCACCAACGAGGACTGGGGCGCTGTGGCCATCGCCTTAGGCTATGTGCGCCACTGCACCATCAGCGGCAACCGCGTCAGCCACGTCAACTACTCGGGCATCTGCGTCGGTTGGGGATGGACGCCACTCTACACCGGCATGCAGGACAACCGCATCACCGACAACGACGTGAGCAACTATGCCCGCCAGCTTTACGATGCTGGCGGCATCTACACGCTCTCGAACCAGCCGGGCTCCGTCATTGCTGACAACAGAATCAGCCAGCCACACCCTGCGCCCTACGCCACCAACAACCGCGGGTTCTGCATCTACCTCGACGCCCGCACCGATGGCTTCACCCTCAAGAACAACACTACCGAAGGCCGGCCTATCCGTCGCGACGAAATAGGCGACAACCACCCCGGCCCTAACCTCATATTCCAAGAATGAAACAAACCAACTACCATCTATTTGACTTCATGGACTTCGACCCTGCACTGCAGAAAAAAGAAGCCCTGTGGAAAGCCTATGCGCCCTCGAAAATTGTTGAGCGCGAAGGCGACATCGTTGTCACGATACCCTACCAGAAGCAACTTCACCAAGAAGATATGGCGGCTGATACCACCGCCGCACAGCAGTCGTTCGACCTCATCATCCGGGCCTACGAGCCCAACATTGTGCGCCTCTTTACCACGATGACCGACGACTCGATGACAGAACAAGACGACATGCTGCAGTTTTCACCCGACGTAAAGCGTCTGCCACTCCATCTGGAAGGCACCGACGCCTTCGCGCCCGACGGCAAGCGGCTGGTGACCATCGACTTGAGCGAACCCGTAATCGACCACTGGAGCGACCTGCAACCGGCACCCCAGCCGGCACCCTTCATCACCATCTATCCCGATGGCGACGAGTCGAAGCCCATTGCCCTGAGCGACGACCACTTCTCGCCACCACGCTACGATGCGCTGCCTCTTGGTTTCGTTACAACAACGAACCCCGAGCGTGCCACCATCAGCTTCCGCTGCGAGGCCGACGAGTGTTTCTGCGGCACGGGCGAGCGTTTCCGCAAGATGGACCTCAGCGGACAGACCTTCCAACTGAAGAACCAGGACGGACAGGGCGTCAACAATCGCCGTTGCTACAAGAACATACCGTTCTACCTAAGCAGCCGCATGTACGGCTGTTTCTACCACACCAGCGATTATTGCAAGCTCTCGCTGGCCGACCACAGCACCCGCTCGGTGCAGTTCCTCTGCGACCACGCCACGCTCGACGTGTTCCTCATCGGCGGACAGACGCCGGCCGATATTCTGCAAAGCTACCGCATGCTGACGGGCTTCCCACAGATGCCGCCAATATGGTCGTTTGGTATTTGGATGAGCCGTATGACCTACTTCTCCGCCGACGAGGTAGAGGACATCTGCCAGCGCCTGCGCCGTGAAGACTATCCCTGCGACGTGATTCATCTCGACACCGGTTGGTTCCGCACCGACTGGCTCTGCGAATGGAAGTTCAACCCCGAGCGCTTTCCACAGCCACAGGCCTTTATCAAGCGTCTGGCCGACCAAGGTTTCAAGGTATCGCTTTGGCAACTCCCCTACGTGGCCGCTGGTGCCGAACAGATTGACGAAGCAAAAGCCAACAAATATATCAGCATGCCTACCAAGGAAGAAGACACCTCTACGGGCGGTGCATCCAACTTCTCGACACTCGACTATGCCGGCACCATCGATTTCACTTACCCCAAAGCCACAGAATGGTACAAGAACCAGCTGCTCAAGCCGCTGCTTGAGATGGGTGTGAAGTGCATCAAGACCGACTTCGGCGAGAATATCCACATGGACCATCAGTATCACGCTATGACACCCGAACGGCTCAACAACATCTACGCCCTGCTCTACCAGCGTGCCGCCTATGAGGTGACGAAGGAAGTGACGGGCGAAGGCATCGTCTGGGCACGCTCTGCTTGGGCCGGTTGTCAGCGCTATCCGTTGCATTGGGGCGGCGACAGCGAGTCGTCGTGGGCAGGTATGGCCGGTTCGCTCAAGGGCGGACTGCACTTCGGTCTGTCTGGCTTTGCGTTCTGGAGTCACGACGTGCCGGGATTCCACTCTACGCCCAACTTCATGAACTCGCCACTCGACGAGCAGGTCTACGTGCGCTGGACGCAGTTTGGTGTTTTCACCTCACACATGCGCTATCATGGCTCATTCAAGCGCGAGCCTTGGCACTATCCCACTATCGCACCCATCGTGAAGCGCTGGTGGAAACTGCGTTACCGCCTCATGCCATATATCGTGGAGCAGAGCGAAAAAGCGTGTCAGAGCGGACTGCCTGTCGTGCAAGCACTCATCTTCCATCATCCGAACGACCGACAGTGCTGGCACATCGACGACGAATACTACTTCGGCAACGAGTTCCTTGTTTGCCCCGTCATGAACAGCCGCAACCGTCGCGACATCTACCTGCCTGAAGGTCAATGGGTTGACTTCTTCACCGGCGAACGCTACGACGGCGGCTGGCACTACGATGTAGAGGTGCCGCTGGAGCGCATGCCCGTCTATGTGCGCGCAGGCTCGCTTATAAAGATGTATCCCGACGACGTACAGAGCACCGACGATATGGACTTCTCGAAGTCGGTTTGGTGGGAAATCAACAAAGACTATCAAGGCTACAAACTATAAAAATAATAACAACCATCTACAACCTATGCAATCACACTACATGCAAAGCCCCGACTGGCTCATCCTTGCCGCCTACTTCGCCGTATTGCTGGCGATAGGCATCTGGGCAAGCACTAAGCGCAAAAAGGAAGGTTCGCTCTTTCTGGCAGAGAACTCACTTCGCTGGCACCACATCGGCTTCTCTATGTGGGGCACCAACGTCGGCCCATCGATGCTCATCGCATCGGCATCGGCCGGTTTCACAACGGGTATCGTATCGGGCAACTATGCCTGGTATGCCTTTGTGTTCATTGCCCTGCTTGCCTTTGTCTTCGCACCCCGCTATTTAGGCGCTAAGGTCAGCACATTGCCCGAATTCATGGGGTTGCGCTTCGGACAATCCACGCGCAACATCCTGGCTTGGTACACCATCGTGACCATCATTATCTCATGGTTGGCGCTAACACTCTTCGCCGGCGGCATCCTCATCCGCCAGGTCTTCGATATTCCCATGTGGTGCTCAGCACTCATCCTGCTGCTCATCTCGGCTTTCTTCACCATGATGGGCGGTCTGAAAGCCGTAGCCTATACCAATGTCTATCAGATGATTCTGCTCATCGTCGTTTCGGCGGTGCTCGTCATTGTGGGCCTTAACCACGTAGGCGGTGTATCGGCGCTGGTCGACAAAGTACCGTCTGACTACTGGGTAATGTTCAAGCCCAACAGCGACGAGGCTTTCCCCTGGTTGCCCATCGTGCTGGGCTATCCCGTCATGGGTGTGTGGTTCTGGTGTACCGACCAAAGCATGGTGCAGCCCGTGCTGGCCGCCAAGAATCTGAAGGAAGGACAGCTTGGCACCAACTTCACCGGCTGGCTGAAGATTCTCGATGTGGTGCTCTACATCTTGCCAGGTGTCATCTGCTTCGCACTGTTCCCTGACTTGAAGAATCCCGACGAGGCTTACCTCACGATGGTCGAGAACCTCTTCCCCGTGGGTATGGTCGGCCTGGTATTTGCCGTGCTCACCGCCTGCCTCGTCAGCACCATCGGCTCGGCACTCAATGCGCTCTCTACCGTCTTTACGATGGATATCTACGTCAAGAAGTTCCGTCCCGACGCCTCGCAGCGCCACATCAACTACGTGGGACGCATTGTCACCGTCGTCGGTGCTTCGCTCGCCATCATCCTCACAGTGGCCATCGACAGCATCAAGGGGCTCAACCTCTTCAATGTCTTCCAGTCAGTGCTGGGCTTCATTGCTCCGCCAATGACCGCCGTCTTCCTGATGGGCATCTTCTGGCAGAAAACGACCACACGCGCAGCCAACTTTGCACTCACCATCGGTACAGCCTTCTGTCTCATCGTGGGCGTGCTCTATCTCTGGCCGCCAGAGTGGCTCACCTTTCAGTGGCCCCACTTCATGATGCTCTCCTTCTGGCTCTTCGTCATCCTCATTGCCTGCATGGCTGTCATCAGCCTGTGCGACAAGCAGGGCGAGCGCTATGCCATTCCCGAGCCTATCCATGAGGAGCACTCCAAGCTGGTCATCGCGCTGTGGGTAGCCCTCTTCATCGTCATGATAGGTCTCTATATTTACTTCAACTAAAAACCAACGACAACAACGATATGAAACGACTCATCAAAATCACTCTGGTGTGCTGCTGCGCTACAGTGGCAACCACCGCCTACGCACAGGGACTCACCGACATGAGAAACAGCCAGTTTGCCCACATGCAGAACACCCCGATGGGGGCTGTTCGATGGACGGGCGGTTTCTGGGGCGATAGATTCAACGTGCTCTCTAACACCACCATCTGGGACATGTGGGACACTTGGAACAACCCTGACGTAAGCCATGGTTTCCGCAACTTTGAAGTGGCCGCCGGAACGGTAAAGGGTGTGCACCACGGTCCCCCATTCCACGATGGCGATATGTACAAGTGGCTCGAAGCTTGTGCCGCCGTCTATGCCGTCACAAAAGACCCGAAGCTCGACCAGCTGATGGACAAGTTCATTGAGCAGGTTCGACTGGCACAGCGCAACGACGGCTATATCCATACGCCAGTAGTCATCTCTGAGCGTAACCTCGGCATCGACTCGCATGCAGGCGACAATACCAACATCGGTATCGAGATTGGCAACGACCACAAAAAGGCTTTCGCTTCGCGACTGAACTTCGAAACCTATAACCTTGGACACCTCATGACGGCCGGCATTGTACATTGGCGTGCCACCGGAAAGACTACGCTCTTAGAGTGCGGAAAACGGGCAGCCGACTTCCTCTACAACTTCCTCACCAGCGACGCCAACGAGCTGTCGCGCAACGCTATCTGCCCCAGCCACTATATGGGTGCTGCCGAGATGTATCGCGCTACGGGCGAGAAGAAGTATCTGGAACTGGCCAAGGGTCTGATTGCCATTCGCGACAGCGTGCAGAACGGCGAGGACCACAACCAAGACCGCCACAAGCTGCGCGACCAGTATGAGGCGATGGGACATGCCGTACGTGCCAACTACCTCTATGCCGGCGTGGCCGACCTCTATGCGGAAACGGGTGAAGCACAGCTGATGAAGAACCTCTCGGCTATCTGGAACGACATTATTCAGCACAAAATCTACATCATGGGCGGCTGCGGTGCACTCTACGATGGTGTATCACCCGATGCCACCACTTACAACCAACCCAGCATCCAGCAGATTCATCAAGCTTACGGCCGTCAGTTCCAGTTGCCCCAGGAAGCTGCCCATAACGAAATCTGCGCTCAGATTGGTATGATGCTCTTCTCGTGGCGCATGTATCAGGTGACGGGCGACGATAAGTATATCGACAACATTGAGAATGAACTCTACAACGGCATTCTCTCGGGCATCTCGCTCAACGGCAAGAACTACTTCTACACCGAAGCTCTGCGCCGCACGGCCGAGTTCCCCTATGTCATGCGCTGGCCGAAGGAGCGCCAGCACTACATTTCTTGCTTCTGCTGTCCGCCAAACACTACGCGCACGCTTTGCGAAGCACAGGAATACGCCTATGCCATCAGCGGCGACACGCTCCTGGTGAACCTCTACGGCCAGAATGCACTGACGATGAAGGACCTCGAAGTAGAACAAACCACCAACTATCCCTGGGACGGAAATATCAAGTTCACCGTCAAGAAGGCCAAGAACCTCAAAACCATCAAACTGCATAAGCCCAACTGGTGCGACCGTTATACGGTGAAGGTCAATGGCGAACAGGCCGACCTCTGCATTTCGCGCAAGTGGAAGAAAGGCGATGTGGTGGAGCTCAATCTCGAGATGCGCCCCCGTCTTATCGAGTCGAACCCGCTGGTCGAAGAGAGCAAGAACCAAGTAGCCGTCATGCGCGGTCCTATCGTCTACTGTCTGGAAGGTCAGGACGTTGAGGGCGGCTATCGCATCAACGACATCGCTATTCCTGCAAACATCCAGCTGAAGGAAGTACCTATGGAAATTGAAAACCATAAGTTTACGGCCCTTGAAGGCGAGGCTGTAGTCGTCAGCAACGGCAAGTGGGACAACAACACGCTCTATCGCGAAGTGCAACCCACAAGCCAGAAGAAGGTGAAAGTGCGTCTCATCCCCTATTACGCATGGGACAACCGCGGTCGTCAGGACATGAGTCTCTGGCTGCCGTTTGCTCATTGAACATTAAGCTCTGACATTTAAGATGAAACACGCAACTTGGATATGGTATCCCGGCGACTTTGAAATCTGGCTGGGCAACATCTTCAATAACCGGCGCACCGAACGGGGCGCCATGTTCCCGCCATTCTGGAAGCAGGACTCACATTATGTGACGGTAGAATTCTCACGCGAATTTGAACTGACCGAAGCGGAAACTATCACCATCGCGACAGAGGGCCGCTTCAACCTGATGCTCGACGGAAAACTGCAGTTCGGACAGCCCAAGCAGTTTTGCGTGCCGGCTGGCAAGCACAAGCTGAACCTGAAGCTATGGAATCAGGCAACTCCCCCGGCACTCTTCGTCGACGGACCTACCATCAAGAGCGATGCTACGTGGCTGGCTACATACGAAGATAAAATCTGGATTGACGAAAACGGTGTGGCACATGGTTCAGGCATCTATGTTCCGGCAGCCTCATGGCGTTTCGACGACATCAGCACGCCACCTTCTGCCTTCCACTTGGAGCGCACGGAACAGCGCCCCGTCAGCGAACAGGACGGGCTCTACGACTTCGGACGCGAAACCTTTGGCTATCTGAAGTTCAAGAACCTGAAAGGCACCGTACATATTTATTATGGTGAGAGTGCTGAAGAAGCGCTCGACAAAGCACACTGCGAGACGCTCGACGTAGCAACTGCCGACACACAACTGGACAGCAAAGCATTTCGCTACATCTATGTGGAGAAAACAGAAGGAGCCAGCTACGACGACCTCGTCATGGACTTCGAGTATGCGCCGCACGACCTGAGTCACAGCGGCAGCTTCCGTTGTTCAGACGAACTACTCAACCGCATCTGGCAAGTGGGTGCCTACACGATGGATCTCACCACCCGCGAGTTCTTCATGGACGGTATCAAACGCGACCGATGGACCTGGAGCGGCGACGCCATTCAGTCGTACCTCATGAACTACTACCTGCGCTTCGATAGCGAATGTGTGAAGCGCACCATCCGCCAGTTGCGCGGCAAAGACCCAGTCACGGCCCACGTGAATACCATCATGGACTATACGTTCTATTGGTTCAAATCGGTGCTCGACTATTACCAGTACACCGCCGATGTGGCTTTCGTACGCGAAATGTGGCCGCGCATGGTGTCGCTCATGGACTATGTGTTAGGACGTACCAATGCAGAGGGAATGGCCGAAGGACAACCCGACGACTGGATTTTCGTCGACTGGGTAGACTTCCCTATGCACAAGCGTGGCACGCTTTGCTTCGAGCAGTTGCTCTTCTGCAAAGCATTAGAAACGATGGCCGTTTGCGAGCGTCTCGTTACAGAACAAAAGGGAGAATCGCGCTATGCCCGTCTGGCTGCTAATCTGCGCGAAAAGATACATTCATCTTTCTGGGACAATGACAAACAGGCGTTTCTTCATGCCATTGAAGACGGCAAACTGAACACGCAGATTACGAAGTTCCCCAACATGTTTGCCATTCTCTATGACCTCTGCAGCGCCGATGAGAAGCAGGCTATCATGCAAAGCGTGATGCTCAATCCCGACATTGCGCCCATCACCACACCCTACATGCGCTTCTACGAACTGGAAGCTCTCTGCATGGGCGGACACCATCAGCAGGTACTCAGCGAGATGCGACAGTACTGGGGCGGTATGCTCAAGGAAGGCGCCACATCGTTCTGGGAGAAATACAATCCCGAAGAGCACGGCACCCAACACCTGGCCATGTACGGACGTCCTTACGGCAAGAGTCTTTGCCACGCATGGGGCGCCTCGCCCGTTTATCTATTGGGCAAGTACTATCTGGGCGTCTGCCCCACCCGTCCCGGCTATGAAGAGTTTGAGATTCGTCCCGTACTGGGCGACCTCGACTGGATGGAAGGCGACGTTCCCACGCCTCACGGCATGATTCACGTAAAGATGAACCGCCAGGAAGTCAGCGTGCTGGCCACCGAAGGCAGCGGCTGGCTTTATGTAGACGGTCAGAAAGTACGTGTGGAAACCAACAAAACAGTAACCGTAAAACTTTAAAGCAATAACTATGGAAACATTCAACTGGGCTGAAGACATTGAAGGCGCCGTCACCGTATGCGATACTGAAGGCACCGTCATTTATATGAACAAGCGTTCGCGCGAAACGTTCAATAAAGACGGACAAACTATGGTAGGAAAAAGCATGATGCCCTGCCACAACGAACGCTCGCAGGCCATCATTCGCGACATGATGAAAAACAACCATCCGCATGTCTACACCATCAGCAAGCACGGACAGCGCAAGCTGATCTATCAGACACCTTGGCGCAAGAATGGAAAAGTGTGCGGACTCGTAGAGTTCTCCTTCATCTTACCCGAAGAAATGCCACACTACGACCGCGGATAATGATTCTTCAGAACAGGATTACTTACACTTGTCTATCCATTCCTTCAGAGCAGCCCTCGGAACACCTCGCTTGAGAGCATCGTTCAAGAGCGCCCAAGCTTCTTCATGACGCTTCAACGTGAGGAGTACATCGACACGGGAAACGAGGAACTCCAAGTTTCGGGGCTCTCGTTTCATAGCCTCTTCCCAGTCGAAGAGCGCCAGTTCGTAGTGCTTCAGCTCCGTCTCATAGGCGGCTCGGGCAGCGTAAGCTTTCGCTGAATCAGGAAACTGTTGCACCAGGCGATTCAGCTCGTCGATAGTATCGGTCTTGCGGCCAAGAGCACGTTTCACCATTGCCAGTCCCAACTGCGCTTCGAAGTGTTTGGGCACAATGGCAAGAAACGATTCATAGTCGTTCTTTGCCAAATCGTAGTGTCGCTGGTTGGTATGCGCATAAGCGCGGAAATAGAAAGCAGCCAGATTCTTCTGGTCGAGCGCAAGAACGCGCCCATACTCCTCTATGGCATACTCCCATTGTCCAAGCTCAATGTTCACCGCTGCCTTCTTAAGACGCAAATCGGTGTTGCGCGGTTCCAGCGAGATGGCCTTATTGAGCACCTGCAAGGAGTCGCGCCACGCTTGCGATGAACTTTGCGCAAACGTGGCGAGCGACGCCATCATGCTGATTATGACGAAAAATAGCCTCATGCTTTCTTGATATAATCAACAATCCATTGTCCCACTTCCTTCGTGCCATACTTGGCACCGCCTTCTACCTGAATCTCAGGTGTGCGCACATTGGCATCGAGCGAGGCGTTGACAGCCTCACGCACCAAAGCACCTTCGTCGTTCAGGTTGAAATGCTCAAGAAGCATGGCTGCAGAGAGTATCTGCGCCAAAGGATTGGCTAAGTTCTGACCAGCTGCTTGCGGCCACGAACCGTGTACCGGTTCGAAAAGCGGCGTGTGTTCACCCAAGCTCGACGAGGGCTGCAAGCCCATTGAGCCAGTGATGCACGAAGTTTCGTCGGTAAGAATATCGCCAAACGTATTTTCAGTTACAATCACATCGAAGAATGTCGGCTCAGTAAGCACGCGCATCGAAGCGTTGTCGATGAACATGTAGTCGGTTGTCACCTCAGGATACTGGGGTTCCATCTCCTTCGCAATCTGCCGCCACAAACGAGAAGATGCCAGCACATTGGCCTTATCGACAACAGTCAGATGCTTGCGACGCTTCATGGCCGTTTCGAAGGCCACCTTCAGAATGCGCTCAATCTCTGGGCGTGTGTAGATGTCGGTATCATAGGCCTTATCGTTGTCCTGATACTTCTCGCCGAAATACATGCCACCGGTCAGTTCGCGAATAACCACGAAGTCGGCACCGCGAAGCAGTTCGTCTTTCAGCGGCGACTTGTGCAGCAGGCAGTCGAAAGTGGCCACAGGGCGAACGTTGGCAAAAAGGCCAAGTTTCTTGCGCATAGCTAACAACCCCGTTTCAGG
>CAMOTK010000043.1 GCA_946625715.1 uncultured Prevotella sp.
ACCTGGCGCCCACCGACTTCTTCGAGATTCAGCGCTCGCTGACGGGTAAGGAGGATGACTTCAAGACCGTCAGCTCCTCGACGTTCTACGCCCAGGTGGACCATAAGACGCAGTTCACCTACGTGGACAGCACTCTTCTGGAGGCCGTCGAGACGAGCATGCTCGCGAACGGCGGCACCTTGGACCACCTGACCTACCGCGTGCGCCGCGCCATCACCCAGAACTGGGGTTGGGGCGCCGACAACAACTGCGCCGCCACGGCCACGTGCGTCATTGACAACATGCACCTGCTGCGCATAGCCAGCTACAAGGCGCGCTGGGAGGACGAGGAGGCCTACACCGTGCGCGCCGAGTGGGAATATGCCGACGAGCACGGCGCCGTGTGGGACGACCGTGCCAAGATGATGCTGCGCGTCATCTCGAAGAACCGCGCGGGCGCCATGGTAGACAGCCTGGTCTATACCATCGACGAGACGGAGCGCGCCCAGTGCTACAAGATTATCAACCTGACGCGCTCGTGCGTCTCCTACGACATCGACATGTATGTGGAGCGCGGCACGTCGCCCATCAACCATTTGGCCGACGTGAAGGACTATTACGTCCCCATCCGCTCGTTTGAGGACTGGCAAGACTTCAACAAGAAAGTCGAGGCAGCCGGTGGTCAGTACGACATGAACGCTCGCCTCTATGCCGACATCACGGTCAATACTGTGTTAGGCTGGCAAGAAGGTTCCCCCTACCGTGGCACGTTCGACGGCAACGGCCACACGCTGACCGTCAATTACGACGGAAGTGCCAATAGCGCCTATGACAATGAGTACATTGCTCCGTTCCGCTATGTGACCAATGCTACCATCAAGAACCTGCACGTGGCAGGAACTATCAGCACCAAGGGAAAACATGCGGCCGGCCTCATTGCAAATGCCAGGAGCGGTTCCAAAATCTACATCGATAACTGCCGCTCGTCGGTCACCATCAACTCTTCCTACAATGGCGAAACCGGCAACGGAGGCTTCTTAGGCAGCCAGGACGAAGCTACAGTCATCATCCGTAACAGTAAGTTCGACGGCAGTTTCGAGGGTGACAACAGTTCTAAGAACGGCGGCTTCGTAGGCTGGGTGGCCAGTGGCAGTTCACTGACTATCGACAACTGTCTCTTCGCGCCCGACCATATCAATACCAAAGCAAACGGATGCGCTACGTGGGCGGTGAAAGACGAAGGGAACGTCTCTTATTCGCTCATCAACAGCTATGCCACCCGTGAATACGATGCGTTGTTCATCATCCGCAACGCCAGCGACTGGCATACGTTTGCTGTGATGGTGAATGAAGCCCGCAACCAGTACGACGTAAACGCAATCCTTTCCGCCGACATCACGACGAGTGAGTGTGCGGGTGTTGATCCCAATGCTTATTACCGTGGTACTTTCGACGGCAACGGCCACACGCTGACTTTCAACAAGACAGGTGTGACAGAGCAATACATGGCTCCCTTCCGCTATGTTGGCAATGCCACCTTCAAGAACCTGCACGTGGCTGGAACCATCCAGACAACGGCTCCAAGAGCGGGCGGACTGATAGGCTGCATACGCAATGAGTTGAAAATCACCATTGAGAACTGCCGCTCGTCGGTGGACATCAAGAGTGACGTCAACGGCGAAGGCAACAGCGGCGGCTTTATTGGTCATATTTATAATAATACAAAAGTCACCTTCCGCAACTGTGTGTTCGATGGCAAATTTGAAGGTAGTAACAGCCTCTTCAACGGTGGCTTCGTAGGCTTGAACCCCTACGAGTACAACAATATAACCTTTGAGAACTGCCTCTTCAAGCCCGCCAGTGTCACCACCGACCCCAGAGGCAGCGATACATGGGTATACGGCGGAAACGGCAAAAACTACTCGACTGCCAACTGCTATGCCACCAACGAGTTCTGCCACGTCATCAACGACGGCAACGACTGGGAAACATTCCGGACGGCACTGAACCAACGCGGCTCAAAGAGCGTGAATGCCATACTGAATGCCGACTTCTCAATCAATCATTCTGCTTCGAACTTCCAGGGCCTGTTCGATGGCAACGGTCATACGCTGACCCTCAACGGTACTGACGGCTTGTTCGTTTCGGGCAGTAACTACACCATCCGGAACCTGCACGTCACGGGCAACATCGGCGGCGGTATGCACGTAGCCGGACTGGTGGGTGCGAGCACTGGCGCCCGCAACGATATAGATTGTTGCTGGGTATCGGTCTCTATACATGCTAACAAATCACATGCCGGCGGCTTCATCGGCCACGCAGGCACGACTCCGCACTACATCAACAACTGTCTGTTCGACGGCTCCGTCAGCGCCAATAACGATGGAAAAGAAGAAGGTACATCCTACGTCGGAGCATTCATCGGCTGGTCGGGCGAAGTAGATCACCACGTCACCAACTGTCTGGAAGACGGTAATTATTACTACGTGGACCATGCAGGATTCTGCTATACGAACGGGTCAGTATGGGGTAATAGCGGTAGTAGCAGCAATAACTATACCTATAAAGGTGCAAGTTGGAATGAAGTCAATTACGCTGGCATCAGACACGACAATATAGATAAGGTAGTTGAGAAACTGGGCAGTGCCTGGCGTAAGGAAGGCACAGATGCCGTGCCCAAGATGTTCACGCGCGAACTGTGGAAAAACGTAGGCGCTCTGTCAGCCAGCGATCTGGCCAGCAATCTGGGCACTGGCTGGTATGTGGACGGCGACCAAGTGCTGCCTGTGATGGGCAACAGCATCATTGGCACCTCGGCAGAAGACATAGCACAGTTCTACACGACCGGCTGGACGCTGGAAGGCTCTACGCTCAATCCCACCACGACCACGGTGGAATACCGGGATTACGAAACCTTCAACGACCCAAACCTGAAGGGCCTCTTCTACCATAAGAATACGGGTAAGATAGAGCCCGAACTGCTGACGCAGACGCGCCAGAGCAGCGTGCTGCTGTCGTGGAGCACCGACAACAAGCCCATCGACTTCTTCCGCGTGCTGCGACGCGTTAAGAGCGCGGCAGGCGACGCCTGGAAAGAGGTGGTCACCGGACTGACCGACATGAGCTATGAGGACACGACCGTGTCGCCCCTGGCTACCTATGAATATAAGGTGCAGGCCGTGAACGAGTGCGAAGGCCGCGACTCTACCGAGACCAGTATAGTCGTGGGCGAGTGTAAGCACACCGGCCGCGTGGAAGGCTACGTGCGCTTCAACGACGGCACAGGTGCACCCGGCGTTTGGGTGTCCGTCGAGTATAAGGCGAAAGAGTTAACCCGCGTGCAGACCGACGAGAGCGGATACTTCGAGGTAGAGGAACTGTCGTACCAGGGCGGGACGTCTGTGGAATACACTGTAGGCCCCGTGTCTGATGGCGTTAACATCCCGTCCGTGCTGGTGACCTTCGACGCCACAAGCAACAACGAGACGCTGCGCGAGTTCACCATCACTAACGGACGGCGCTTCTCGGGCTTCGTCATGTACAACGGCACGAGCATCCCCGTGAAGGGTGTCAACTTCCTGGTGGACGGCAACCGCATCCACAACGCACAGGGCAAGTACGTGGAGACCGACAACGACGGCTCCTTCTCGTTCCGCGTGCTCGATGGCCAGCATACCGTGCAGGCCGTGATGGACAAGCACGTGTTCACCAACGGCGGCTGGTATAAGAACAGCAGCAAGCAGAACTTCACCGCCGATGTTGACGGCATCTACTTCTACGACGACACGAAGGTGACCCTGACGGGCCGTGTCGTGGGCGGCGACGACCAGGGCGAGAAGCCACTGATGAACAACCTCTCGATGAACAACCTGGGCGACTCGCTGACCATGGTGCTCACACTGGAGGGCGACAACACGTCGTGGCTCGTCTACGACAACCTGAACCCCAACCGCACCGAGCGCGAGGAGGTAGTGAACCATCCGGTCAAGGGTCAGGACCACTACACCACGGTGCGCACCGAGCGCAAACGCATGACCGTATGGCCAGACGTGACGACGGGCGAGTATATGCTGAAACTGCCGCCCGTGCGCTGGAAGGTGCAGCAGGTCTATTGCGCCGGCTACCCCACGCTGTTCCAAGAGGGACAGGTGAGCGAGGTCATCGACCTGACCAACGCGCTTGACACGCTGAAGGTGTCCTACGACAGCATCTACTACGACGTCGACGAGAAGCGCGTGGAGAACCCCACCGCTACCTATCAGGCCGTCTACAACCGCATCTACCACAGCCCCGTGGAGGTGACCTACAAGCAGATAGGCTACGACAACTTCGACTACTTGGGCGACAAAACCTACATCTCCACCGATCTGTCGGGCGAGGCGGTGCAGGTGCCGCTGGTATACAGCGTGCGTAAGCCCAACTGGCCCGCCAACCGCAAGGACTCGCTCGTGGCCGTCTATACGCTGGGACACCCCGTGTTCAGCATTGAGCGCAAGTACAACATCCAGTTGCAGGTGGCCGAGCACTATCTGTACAACAACGACCCAGCAGGTCGCGTGGACATAGTGCCCCTGAAGGGCGGCATAGCCTACATGCAGAACGGCATGAGGGCGCTGTCGATGGACGACCTGTACACCATCAAGGAGCCGCAGAAGCTGGACAGCCTGGGACAGTGTGTCTTCACCCTGAAGGCCGACCAGACCTCGAACATGAGCAACTGCCTGCGCACGGTGACCTTCACCGTCGAGCGTGACGGCTCCTTCATCCAGGCCGAGCCCCTGCAGGCCTACGTGATGAACATGTTCCCCGTGGGTGCCGGACAGGACATCATGAACGAGGGTGCGCCCATCCTCTACGACATTCTGCGCGACCCGCCAGGAGCCTACAGCAACAATACGCTGGCCAAGGGCACTACCATCAACTTTTCGTACATGATGAACGCGTCGCTCAATGCCGGACTCTTCATCAACCTGAAGGTAGGTGATAAATTGGAGACCGTGACAGCCACCGTGTCAGCCCCGCAAGGCTATGGTGTTGCTATGGGTCCCATTAACGGGGCAGACAATGCCGATTCCAATATTGACATGTTTATGTACAGTGGCAGCGGCAGCAAGGCCTTCTCGCACACAATGGTCGTGGGCAACAACATCAGCACCAGCGGCGACCCGTCGATGGTGGGTGCCGATGCCGACCTCTACATCGGCACGGTGCAGAACGTGACGGTGACACCCATGAGCTCCATCCGCGCCGTGTCCAAAGACCAGATGCTGAAGCTGATTGCACGCCTGGGTAAGGGCAATATCAAGACGCTGACCGGAAAGGATGTGAACTCTGAACTGGCGAAGAATGTCGGTTACGGTTCGGTGGTGGTGATAGCTACCGGCGAGGACGCCAACGGCAACCCCGTCTACCTGATTCGCGACTTGGCACTGGGCTACGGTCCGAAGATTGAGTCGAACTTCGTCTACTCGCAGAAGCAACTGCTGACGCAGATTATCCCCCAGAAGTCCAAGGAGATTGTCGACCTGATGTTCCTCGGCACGAAGGAGGAGGCACAGCAGAAAGCCAACCGCACGAAGAAGCCCGTCTATCTGTCGCTGCGCGAGCCTACCGACCCGATGTTCGCCGTGGTCAACAAGAAAGTTGACGGCAAGGTGGACGGCCATCCCTACAACATCACCAAAGACAAGGCCGACGAGGGCGTCAACTACCTGGTGGTGCTGCCTGCTAACGCGTCAGAAAATGACTACACCGACGAGGTGGAGGATAAGTATGAGGTCATCAAGGCCTGGGTAGACATGATAGCCAGGAACGAGAATGAGAAACTGCATGCCCGCGACAAGTTGAACAACTACGACGTGGCCGGCGCTGCGGGCGTGAACTACAGCGAGACCTTCGACGCCGGTTACTCGTCGTCGTGGTCGAACCACTTCCCCATCGCCACCGAGGTTGACTACTTCGGACTGGGTGCGGGTGTCAGCAATGTCTTCTCGGCAGTCGGCATAGCAGGTTCGTTTGCCAGTGCGATAGGCCTGTCATTGAAGGAAATGAACGCATGGTCGACCCCGAAACCAGACCTTCCTTTAACGAATATAGATAACGGTATGCAATCGACGGTTACCTTCACAGGCAAGTACCTCCACTGGGCGCTATTCCCCATAGCCTCCTATACCACGGTTGGTGCCGACTCGGAGGCACGTTCCTATAACCGCACAGAGTCGTTCACCATTGCCTGCGACCCGTCGAGCCACCTGAACGTGGACGTCTATCGTGTCCATTACGACGGTTCCGATCAGAACAAGGATGTGAATGTTTATGATGTCTTCACCAACGACAACTTCAACAATTTCTATGAAATGGTGGCTGACCAGGTGAGAGGGTCGCTCAAGTCCATGAAGATCAACGGTCCGCGCGGCTTCGTCTTCCGCACCCGTGGCGGCGCCACGCAGAACCCGTGGGAGGACCAGCGCGTGACGAAGTTCTACGACCCAGGCACGCAGTTGGACGCCCGCACGCTGAAGATTGTGAACCCGAAGATTCGCCTCGACAAGCAGAGCGTGAGCGGCGTGGCCATCGACGACGCTGCCAAGTTCACCGTCTACGTGGGCAACGACAGCGAGAAGCCTGAGGCTACCGGCGGCCTGACGCTGCTGCAAGTGTTCGCACTGGACCAGCAGAACCCGCAGGGCGCGAAGATCAGCATCAACGGACAGACGCTGACCACCGGCGGCATGACCGTGTCGTGCATTCCCGGTAAGGAGGTTGCCCTGCAGATGGAGGTACGTGCCGGCAGGGGCTTCGACTACGAGGGCCTGGTCATCGGCGTGATGTCACCCACCGACGCTGAGCACACCTACGCCCTGACGACGTTCGACGTACACTTCCTGCGCGAGGCAGGCGGCGTGAATATCGCCGTGCCTGGCGACAAGTGGGTGCTGAACACCAACGCCCAGCAGGATTCGAAGCGCGGCTGGTACCTGCCGGTGACCATCAACGGCTTCGACCGCTATCAGCACAACTTCGACCATATTGAGTTCCAGTACAAGGAGTCGCAGCGCGGCGACGACGCTTGGACGAACCTCTGTTCGTTCTACGCCGACGACTCGCTGATGGCCAAGGCCAACGGTGAGCGCGAACTGATGAAGGAGAACGCGAACATCACCACCCAGTTCTACGGCGAGGGATGGACGATGGAGCGCGCCTACGACCTGAGGGCCGTCCTCTTCTGCCGCAACGGCAGCGACTTCCTCACCACGTCGTCGAAGATTATCAGCGGCGTGAAGGACACGCGCCGTCCGCAACTGTTCGGCACGCCCGAACCGAAGAGCGGTCTGCTCACCAGCGGCGACGACATCGTATTCAACTTCTCTGAGGATATTGAATACAACTATCTGAGCGCCATCACTAACTTCGAGGTGAAGGGCGAGGTGAACAACAACTCGCTCTCTGAGATGGTGAGCGTGCTGTTCAACGGCAAGGCCAGCGTTGAGAGTGAGGCCAAGCGCAACTTCACCGGCAAGGATCTGACCATCGACATGATGGTGAAGCCAGCCGAGACGGGACGCGACATGCCGCTCTTCTCGCACGGCAATAACGGTCAGAAACTGCAGCTCTGGCTCACCAAGGACTTCAAGTTGAAGGCAGTGGTCAACGACCAGACCTTCACCACGGACAGCGTCCTCGGCAAGAATGCCTTCCGACATGTGGCCATGGTGCTCAACCAGACCGACAGCCTGCTGACACTCTACTACGGTGGACTGGAGGTAGGACATCAGAAACTCTCATCACTGTACAGCGGCACCAGCAACCTCGTATTCGGCCGTACCAACGAGCAGAACCGCAACGAGAGCCAGTACTACGAGGGACGCATGATGGAGGCACGCCTGTGGTATGCCGCCATGAGCGGTACACTCATCGGCTCGACCTACGGCGGACAACGGCTGACGGGCTACGAGAAGGACCTCGTAGATTACTATCCGATGAACGAGGGTTCGGGCGACTATGTCATCGACCACACCCAGGGTGCCAACGCCAAGCTGGTGGAAGCCTCGTGGGCTATCCCGCAAGGTCTGTCACTCCACTTGGAGAAGGCCGACAACGGTGTGCTGCTTGACAAGAACGCCATGAACCGTACCGCCGATCAGGACTACACGCTGATGTTCTGGTTCAAGACCGACCGCGACGGACGCGGCGCTCTGCTCTCCAACGGTCGTGGCCAGAAGGAGGACATCAACAGCGAGAATCAGTTCCACATCGGATTCGAGGCTGAGAAACTCATGTACCGCTCGAATGGCTATGCCGTAGAGGTGCCCGGCGACTGGAGCGACGGACAGTGGCACAATTTCGCCATGACTGTCAACCGCGGCCGCAACGTGGCCAACATCTACGTGGACAAGGAGCTGCGCACGACCTTCGAGGCCGACAGCCTGGGCGGCATCAGCGGCGGCTATCCGCTCATCGGTGCTACTCGCTACGACCACTTGAAGGACAACGGCGACGTAGAGGTAATCAACGGTCTCGACGCCCTGAAGGGTAACGTCGACGAACTGCTGTTCTTTGCTCAGGCACTGCCAGAGCAGCTCATCAGTACCTACACTACGAAGAGCCCCAACGGCGACGAGGCCGGTCTGATGACCTACCTGTCGTTCGACCGCCAGGAGCGTCAGAAGGACAACAGCATCGAGCTGGTGCCCTACGTCTACAGCAAGAAGCTCTATCTGGACGACCATGGCAATCCCCGCTATCAGCTCGACCCGCTGACGAAGGAGCCTACCGACACGCTGGTACGCGACTACCTGTTCGTGGACGATATGGATGTCGTCATGCAGCACTTCGACAAGACGCAGGCAGCACCCGTGATGCCTTACGAGGAGGTGACCAACCTGAAGTTCTCCTTCATCGGCAGCGGCAACAAGGTGCTCGTCGAGCTGGACGAGTCGGCCGCCAAGATGAACCACCGCAACATCTACGTGACGCTGCGCGACATCGAGGACAAGAACGGCAACACGATGGCTTCGCCTCAGACGGCATGCTACTACGTGACCAACAGCAGCCTGCAGTGGCTGGTGAACAGACTGGACTACACCGTCAAGTATGGCAGTGGCGAGAGCAGCGTGCTGGCGTTCTACAACAACGGTGCTCAGAGCCATAGCTACACCATCGACAACTGCCCGCGCTGGCTGACACTCAGCAAGTACAGCGACGCGGTGGCTCCGCAGACCCTCGACTATGTCATGGCTACGGTCAGCAAAGACCTGAACATCGGTACCTACAGCGAGGTTATCTACTTGACCGACGAGGAGGGCATCAGTGAGCCGTTCTACATCAACCTGACGGTAGAAGGCGAGCAGCCTGACTGGGCCACGAACATCAGCGGCGACCTGCTGCAGAACTCGATGACCATCAGCGGACAGGTATATCTCTACAATGAACTGGATACCGATGTACGCGACATCGTGGGTGTCTTCGACGATCAGAACCAGTGCCACGGCTATGCTAACATCAGCCACAACGCACAGACGGGCGAGAATGGTCTCTACCTGACGGTCTATGACAACCAGGCAAGCGGACGCGAACTGAAGTTCCGCCTGTGGCAGTACAGCACCGGACGTGAGCTCGTCATCAAGCCGCAAACCACAATCACGTTTGACAAGAATGTCATGCTGGGCACCGACCAGCCCGTACGCTTCGACGGCGGTGAGTCCTTCATCCAGTACTTCGTCCTGAACCAGGGTTGGAACTGGGTATCGTTCAACGTGCAGAGCGAGCGTCTGTTCAACCTGAGCAAACTGCTCAGCGGCGTAGCATGGAGCGACGGCGACATCCTAACTGATATGAGCAGCGACCTGACGCTGACCTACGAGAAAGCACAGAAGGACTGGCTGGCATCCGGCAGCACGTCTAAAGTGATTGTATCGCCGAAGAAGGCTTACGCCATCATGGTTCATAAGGATTGCGTCTTCCCAATTGAGGGTTCCGTCATCAGAAATGAGGACGCACGTACCATCTCACTGAAGGAAGGATGGAACGCCATAGGCTACACGCCGATGGCCAACCTGACCGTGGAGACCGCCTTGAGCGACTACTATGACCAGGCCGAGCCGGGCGACGTCATCAAGAGCCACACCGAGTTTGCCTACTTCACCAAGGCGGGTAACACCGGACGCTGGCGCGGCAACCTGCAGTACATGAAACCCGGCGAGGGCTACATGCTGCTCCGCAAGGGTGCTGCCAATGCCTCGTTCACTTATCCGTACTACGACATGAACTGCAACTTCAACGAAATCTGGAGCATCGGCAGCAACCGGGCCGCCGCCCAGATGAAGTCGCGCACCACGATGAGTGTCAGTGCGACCGTCACAGGATTTGAGATGGAGGAGGGCGACGTACTCGTGGCCTACGCCAACGGCGAGACGGTGGGCGAAGCATGCCTGCTCAGTGCTGCAGCCGCTGAGGCTGGCGAGCCTCTCTACCTCAGCATTGCCGGCGACGACAAGCAGCCCATCTGGTTCGCCATCGAGCGTGACGGCGAGATCGTTGCCTCCACTGGCGAGGTGATGACCTTCAAGGCTAACGACGTCATCGGTTCGCCCGACGAGCCGACAGCCATCAGCTTCGCCAAGGTTGACTACGAGAACGGCAAGTGGTACACCATCGGCGGTCGCTGGCTGCAGAAGAAGCCCACACGCAGCGGCATCTACATCTTCAACGGCCACAAGGTCGTAGTTAAATAAACATTAAAACAGTGAATATTATGAATAGAATCAAGTTAATGTCTATCCTGCTCGCAGGCCTGCTTCTCGGGGCCTGCAGCAGCAGCGACGACGACAACACCACGAATATCACCTACACGGAGGTCTCGCCAAGCGAGGCTCCCGTGTGGCAGATAGACTGGAGCTACAACCAGGAGCGGCCCGACTGGAAGGCACCCGACGTGTCCGACTACGAGAACTGGACGATACTCAAGGTGAAGATAGAGCAGGCGCTCATACCCTTCGTCTCCGAAGGCGACCTGATGGCGCTCTTCGTCAACGGCGAAATGCGAGGACTGGCATCGCCTGCTGTCTCAGTGGACGACAACCAGACGAACAGTGGCAAGTTCCTGGTGAAGGTCTATGGCAACGAGGCCGGCACCGAAACGGTGAATATGTCGCTGCAATACTACAACCAGACGCTGAAGCACATCTTCGCGCTCACTGCCGACATCAACCTCAACTCGGACGTGACGACGGGCTTTGACCGTGACTTCATACCCGAGTTCACCTACGGCTCTGCCAAGTACCCCGTGGTGAAAACGGTGGACGTGGAGCCGCTCCTGACCAAGGTGGGCCTCACCCCCGTCAGTGGCA
>CAMOTK010000044.1 GCA_946625715.1 uncultured Prevotella sp.
GTATGTCGTCGCTCATGGTGAGCAGCAGTTTCTTGAAGTTCTCGGCCTGGGCCGAAGCCTGCTCGCCGAAGATGCCGCCACTGATTTTGGTCAGTCCGTCGACTATCTGTGCAATCTTCGAACCGAAGATGTTCTCAATATCCTCTACGGTATAGTCGGTGTCCTCTACCACGTCGTGCAACAGGGCCGAGCAGATGCTGGTGGAGCCCAGTCCGATTTCGGAGCAGGCAATCTGAGCCACGGCTATGGGGTGCATGATATACGGCTCGCCCGACAGTCGGCGCACGCCCTTATGGGCCTGGCGTGCAAAGTTGAAGGCCTTCGTAATCAGGTCGACTTTCTTTCTGTGGCGCGATGCCAGATAGTCGTTGAGCAGTTTCTGAAACGCATCGTTAATCAGCTTCTCGTCGGCGGCTTCCCGCTTCATCATATCTTCATCCATAGGCGTTGTTCCTCCTATACCTTATTATATTAATATATAGTGTTTTTAGGTTTATCGTATTTTCAGCTTCTTACCGGCCTGAATGTTCGAGCCCTTGATGCCGTTCAGGCGGCGCAGCTTGGCCACGGTGGTACCATTGCGACGGGCAATCTCAGAGAGCGTCTGGCCGCGACGCACCGTCACGCTGGCACTGCTGCGGCTGCGCCAGCCACGACCTCGGCGTGCCGACGAGCGGCCTCGGCGCCCAGTGCGCTTGCTGGTGAACGTGGGCACATCGTCGTTGATTTCAACTTCCGTCCGCTTGGCCAGCAGGTCGTCGGCCTTGTAGTTGAAGATGGAGTCGGCCAAGTCAATAAACTTGCCCACTTCCGTCTGTGGCAGGCGGATAGGCGACGGTTCGGTGGCACCAGGCACGATGTCGCGCCGATAGGCCGGGTTGAGCGAGCGCAGCATCTCGATGTCCAGTCCGCAGACGGCAGCCACCTGTTGCAGGTTGACGTTGCGACTGACCATCACCGTGTCGGTCTTGGCCGGCAGACGGCTGACCATGGGACAGATGTTGTGCTCACAATAGTAGGTCATGATGTAGTTGGCAGCAATAAAAGCAGGCACGTAGCCGCGTGTCTCCTTAGGCAGATAGGGGTAGATGCGCCAGTAGTCGCGCTCGCCACCGGCACGGTGGATGGCCTTGTTGATGTTGGCCGGACCGCAGTTGTAGGCTGCAATCACCAGATTCCAGTCGCCAAAAATCTTATAGAGGTCGCTCAGGTAGTGGGCGGCAGCATACGAGGCCTTCAAGGGGTCGCGGCGCTCGTCGACCAGCGAGTTGACGTTCAGTCCGTAGTCTTTGCCGGTGGTCAGCATGAACTGCCACAAGCCCGTAGCACCGACACGCGACACGGCCTTCGGGTTCAGCGCCGACTCAATGACGGGCAGGTTCTTCAGTTCAAGGGGAATGCCGTAGGCTTCGAGGGCTTCCTCGAAGATGGGCATATAGAAGTTCGACGCGCCGAGCATGAAGCTCACCGTGCGGCGCAGGCGTCCGCTGTAGCGGTCGATGAACTGCTGCACCACGCTGTTGTAGGCCATCTCCATCACAGTCGGCATGCGGCTCAGGCGCTCGATATAGGTCTCTTTGCTGAACACGGGGTTGACGTCTTTCATCTGGCAGTCGCCAGTGTCGTCGAGATAGCTCTTCGACATGTAGAGGCTCATGAGCGAGTCCAGGTCGTAGGTCATGGCCTCAGGAAACTCAATCACTTCCTCCACACCGCGGTCGTTGACGGTAATCTCGTCGTCGGTCAGTTCCACATCGTCTTTGGTGTCTACGACGTCTACTTCGTCTTGGGCCTGAGCGGCATTGTAACCGGCCAGCCATATCATTGCTGATAACAGTATTGCTTTTTTCTTCATTCGTTCTTTTGGGTCTTGTTCTGGTTGGGGTTAAAATTTCAGACTGCACTGCAGTCCTACGGCAGGATTGCTGAAGGCATTGTTGCTTTTAGAGCGCGTAAAAACGGTAGGCTCCACCTTCAGGCTCAGGTCTTTGGAGATATCGAACTCCGACAGCTCTGCGTCGACATAGGCGTCGATGACCGAGATGGCATAGACGGCCACCATGCAGAAGAAGCTCAGGTCGCGCCAACGGCGGAAGCGGTCTTTGCGGCTCTTGAAGATTTGCTTGTAGCGGTCTTCGTTGGTCGAGTCGATGGTGCGGCCCAGGTGCAGGAACTTGTTGTAGCTGGCCGTGCCGGGGTCGTCGTCCATGATGTCGAGATAGGCCTGAGCATAGTCCTTATACATCGTGTTGTTCCATCGGAGCGCATAGATGCACCCGACAAATCCGCCATAGACAATGGGCAGTTTCCAGTACTTGCGGTTGTAGATTTGTCCACCGCCGGGGAAGACCAGCGCCAGCCAGAGTGCCCGCTGCGGATTGGGGCGCCACGTGCTCCAGTCGCGCTGCTTCTTAGCCTTGGCTACGACGATGGTGTCGGCCGTGAGCATGCCCTCACCGTCGGAAAGCACCTGAGCACTATCCAGAGCCTGGGCATTTATAGAGTCCATCATGCTCACGAAGGCCGAGTCGAGCGAGGCCACGATAGAGTCGTGCTGCTCAACCTGAGCCCCCACGTGCTGCCAACCTGAGAAGAGCAGCACCATTGCGAGCAACAGCCGCCTAACCGATATTTGCCGAGCGTCCTTCAAACCTTACTTATTTGCGGTATCAATAGCACTCAAGATGCGCTCAAGCTCGGCCTCGCTGGCAAAGGGAATCGTGATTTTTCCCTTACCCTTCGACGAACACGTCATCTGCACATTGGTATTGAACAAGGTCGAGAGCTGCTGACGTGCGGCTACAAACCGCTCAGGCATCTGCGGGACGACAGCCTTGCGCGACAGCACATTTTCGCCTTGCTTAATCTTCTGCACCAGCTCTTCCACCCTGCGCACGGAGTACTGGTTCTTCACCACGTCCTTGAACAGGCGAATCTGCATCGACGGCGAGTCGAGAGCCAGCAGCGCACGGGCGTGTCCCATCTCTATCTCGTGGTTCTTCAGCGCCATCTGCACCTGAGCGGGCAACTTCAGCAGGCGCAGATAGTTGGTCACGGCGGTGCGGCTCTTGCCCACACGCTCCGACACTTTCTCCTGCGTCATGCCCGTGGTCTCGGCCAAGTGCTGATAGGCCAAGGCAATCTCGATGGCATTGAGGTCCTCGCGCTGGATGTTCTCCACAAGCGCCATCTCCATCACGTTCTCGTCTTCCACGGTGCGGATGTAGGCCGGCAGCGTGGTCAGTCCGGCGAGTTGCGAAGCGCGCCAACGGCGCTCACCGGCAATAATCTGGTAGCGTCCGGTGGGCATCTGGCGCACGGTGATGGGCTGTATGATGCCTATCTCGCTGATGCTCTTCGAGAGTTCCTGCAGAGCCTCTTCATCGAACTCCCTACGCGGCTGGTTGGGGTTCGGGTCGATGAGGGCTATCTGTATCTCGTTCAGGTTCGACGAACCTTGCGTGTTCACCACGCTGGTGTCTATCAGTGCATCGAGTCCGCGGCCGCTGATGTCGTCGAGTCCGCGGCCAAGCACATTGCCTGCATATTTCTTTCTTACTGCCATTGCTACTTGTTCTTGTTGATGATTTCCTTGGCCAGGGCCAGATGATTCTTTGAGCCGGTCGATTCGGCATCGTAGAGAATGACGGGCAGACCGTGGCTGGGACTTTCGCCCAACTTCACGTTGCGCTGAATGACGGTCTTGAACACCAGTTCCTGGAAGTGGCGCTTCACCTCGTCGTAAATCTGGTTGGCCAGACGCAGACGCGAGTCGTACATCGTCAGCAGGAAACCTTCAATCTCCAGTTTCGGATTGAGTTTCGACTTGATAATCTTGATGGTGTTGAGCAGTTTCGAGATGCCTTCCAAAGCGAAGTACTCGCACTGCACGGGTATGATGACCGAGTCGGCAGCTGTCAGGGCATTGACGGTGATGAGCCCCAACGACGGCGAGCAGTCTATCAGAATATAGTCGTAGTCGTTGCGAATAGGTTCAAGCAACAGCTTGAGCACCTGTTCGCGATTGTTCAGATTGAGCATTTCGATTTCTGCGCCGACGAGGTCGATGTGGCTTGGCACGATGTCCAGCCCGTCGATGTCGGTAGTATAGATGGCTTCACGCACATCGCTTTTGTTGATGATGCACTCGTAGAGCGAGCAGTCCACTTTCTGAATATCAACACCAAGGCCGCTCGACGCGTTGGCCTGCGGGTCGGCGTCGATGACGAGAACACTCTTCTCCAACGTGGCCAGCGAGGCAGCTAAGTTAATGGTCGTGGTGGTCTTGCCCACACCGCCCTTTTGGTTGGCTAATGCAATGATTTTTCCCATTTTCTTTCTTTTTTTACCTCTTAAAAGAGACCGATTTAGCTGCAAAGGTACATAATTATTGCGAGAATTTGCTATTTTCGGGCTTTTTTTAGTATTTTTGCACACAAATTATTGATATATTATGAATCAAGACAAACCTCTGATACTGATATCCAACGACGACGGCTATCAGGCTAAGGGCATCAACTGCCTGGTTGAGATGCTGGCGCCGCTGGCCGACATCATTGTTTGTGCCCCCGAAGGGGCCCGCTCTGGTTTCTCCTGTGCTTTCTCGGCCACCACACCCCTGCGACTCAACAAGCGCTCGCAGCGGCCGGGCGTAGAGATATGGTCGTCGAACGGCACACCCGTCGACTGCGTAAAGCTGGCGCTCGACAAACTGTGTCCCAGACGGCCCGACATGGTGGTGGGCGGCATCAACCACGGCGACAACGGCTCGGTGAACTCGCACTACAGCGGCACCATGGGCGTGGTGCTCGAAGGCACCATGAAGTATATTCCCTCGGTGGCCTTCTCGCTGTGCGACCACGACGACGATGCCGACTTCGAACCGCTGCGCCCCTACATCCTGGCCGCCACACGCAAGGTGCTGGCCGAAGGACTGCCCAAAGGGGTCTGTCTGAACGTCAACTTCCCGCTCCTGAAGGAAGGAACGTTCCGTGGCGTCCGCCTCTGCCGCATGGCACAGGGCCGGTGGGTCAATGAGATTACGACCTGCCACCATCCGCGCGGCTACGACTACTACTGGATGGTGGGCCACTACGTGAACGACGAGCCCGAGGCCGACGACACCGACAACTGGGCACTGACCCACGGCTACGTGGCCATCACGCCGACGCACATCGACGTCACGGCCTACGATTTTCTGAAAACGAACTGGGAACTTACATGAAGTACTATCTCATCGTTGGCGAAGCCTCGGGCGACCTGCACGCCTCTCACCTGATGCAGGCCTTGAAAGAAGTTGACAGCGAGGCACAGTTCCGCTTCTTCGGCGGCGACCTGATGGCAGCCGTCGGCGGACAGCGGGTGCGCCACTACCGCGAACTGGCCTACATGGGCATTGTGGCCGTGGCCATGCACCTGCCCACCATCCTGCGCAACCTGCGCTTCTGCAAGCGCGACATCGTGGCCTGGCAGCCCGACGTGGTCATTCTCGTAGACTATCCCGGCTTCAACCTCAAGATAGCCCGCTTCCTGCGCAGCCAAAAGCTGAAAGCCTTCTACTACATCTCGCCGAAAATCTGGGCGTGGAAAGAGCACCGCATCAAGAACATCCGCCGCGACGTCGACGAGCTGTTTTCCATTCTGCCCTTCGAGGTGCCCTTCTTCGAGCAGAAGCACCACTACCCCATCCACTACGTGGGCAACCCCACGGCCGACGAGGTGCGCCTGTTTCAGCAGGACTACCACGAAACTTTCCAACAGTTCGCCCACCGCAACAAGCTCTCCAGCCAACCAATCATTGCCCTGCTGGCCGGCTCGCGCCAACAGGAAATCAAGAGCAACCTGCCGCAGATGATTGCTGCGGCACAGCAGTTTCCCGACTACCAGATGGTGCTCGCCGCCGCACCAGGCATCGACGACGACTTCTATACACCTTATATTAAAAACACGCGTGTGCGAGTGGTCAGAGACCAGACCTACCCGCTGCTCAGCCATGCCCATGCGGCACTGGTCACCAGCGGCACGGCCACCCTCGAGACGGCACTCTTCCGCGTGCCGCAGGTGGTGTGCTATGCCATGCACATTCCCCACATCGTCTCGTTCTTCCGCCCCTTCGTGCTCAAGGTGAAGTATGTCTCGCTGGTCAACCTCATTGCCGACCGCGAGGTGGTGCCCGAACTGGTGGCGGCCGACTTCACACCGGAGAACCTTCTGAAGCAGTTGGCGGCCATCGTCGACGGACCGGCCCGCCAGCAGATGCTCGACGGCTATGCCGACGTGTGGCAACGGCTGGGCAACGAGCAGGCGCCCCGCAATGCGGCACGCCTCATGGTTCAGCTGCTGACAGCGTCAAGACAGTCAGACAATAAGTGAACACTGCTACTCAGTAAAACATACTCACCATGAAAGGATTAAGAAAACAACTATGGCTTCTGAGCGTCGTCCTGACGCTCTGCTGTCCGGCCGTATTGGCGGGCTGCGGCAACAACGACAACAAGCAGGCGGCCAAAGGCAAGGTGGCCGAGATTACGGAGCGAGGCACGCTGCTCGTAGGCACCACGGGCGACTACCGCCCACTCACGTTCCGCGAGGCCGACGGCACCTACTGGGGCTTCGGCATCGAGGTGGCCGGCGAGATTGCCAAGGCCTTGGGCGTGAAGATTGCGTTCGTCGGCACCTCATGGCCTACGCTCACGGCCGATGTGCTGCAAGAGCCACAGCTCTTCGACCTGGCCATCGGGGGCATCACCATCACCGATGCCCGACGCGAGACAATGCTCATGAGCGAGGGCTATCTGGCCAACGGCAAGACCATTCTCTGCCGGGCATCGGAGGCCGACCGCTACCACTCGCTGGCCGACATCGACAAGCCCGAGGTGCACGTGATGGTGAACCCCGGCGGCCTCAACGAGAAGTTTGCCAGAGCCAACCTGACGCACGCCAAACTGACTGTTCACCCAAAGAACGAGGAGATTCCGGCACTCATTGCTGCTGGCAAGGCCGACGTGATGATTACCGAGATTACCGAGGCGCCCTACTACGTGAAGACCGACGCCCGTCTGGCCGCACCGCTTCTGAAAGCACCCTTCACGCACGGCGAAATCGGCGTACTCATGCAAAAAGGGCAGGACGACTTGTTGGAGGTTGTCAACAAAACCATTCAGACCATGAAGGCCGACGGCACCCTACGCCGCCTGCACGAGAAGTACGGTCTGAACTATGCAGTATCAAGTTCCCCTCGATGAGCATGGGATGGCGCGTTGCTGACCTTGGTCGGCAACGCTGCTGACGAAGGTCGGCAACACTGCCGACGTAGGTCAGCAACAAGCTCTCCATCCAACCAATCATCGTGTAAGAATGGCTTTTTTGATGAGCGGGATTTTACTTCTTGAAACAGGAATGTGTTCAGTACACTGTTTCATGGACAGTTGCATGCTGCCCGACTTGCAGATGACTTGGTCTACCTGATTGAGATTGACGAGGAAGGCTCGGTGACAGCGGACAACCATCGGATAGTCATGCAACTCTTCTTCCATTTGTTTGGAAGTAGCACGGAGCATGTCAGCACGAACAGCCCCGTCGTGAAGGCGACAGACTTTCACGTAGTTTCCGACCGCCTCTATATATAAAATGTCGTGAACCTGGAGCGTGATAGTCTCGTTGGTCGTGCCGGTAAGAACGATGGCCGGTTGGCTAATTGCGGTCTTCGGACTGTGCTTCAATTGCTCGTTCAGGGCCTTTATCTCTTCCAATTCATCTGACAGGTAGCGACTACGAAACTTGTATCGCCAATAGAGGCCGATGGCAAACGAACAGAAGGCTACGAGGAATATGGTCTGGACGCAACCGAGCCAAGACAACGGACTCTCTGCGCCAATGCTGGTCATGGGAAAATGCAGGTACAAGCAGATCAGTAAGGCTTCCAAGGGCGTATTAATAAGCTGGAACCACAGATTGCGCCGGATGATATAGTCTGCACCCTTGCTGAGCGTCGCCGGCATTCGAACGACATGCTTCATGATAGTCTCTGTGAGATAGCATACTCCTACTCCTAACGCCCAAATAGCCATGAGATGCACATACAGCATCAGTCCCAGTTGACCTAAACCGAGTGGCTTGAAAACGGCAAAGGCCAGACAGGTGAATCCGACGCTGGTGATGCGGACACTGAGGGTTTCTTTCTGTCGCTTGTTCATACGGAGTGCAAAAGTAATCATTTTAATTGAAATGTGAAAAGAAATGAGCGCCGTTCGTCACAAAACCATGCAGAATATCCCAGAAATTTGTTGGCAACGAAACGCTGTCTTAATTTTGCAAAGTAAAAACAGCGCAAGTAGAATAATCAACAAGGAATAAAAAAAATGAAAAGAAGCTTGAGATTGGCTGCGCTCATCGCAGCCGCAATGACGAGAACGGCAACTTTCGGACAAGCCGACACGTTGTCAACGGACTCCACCCTTTGGTACAACCAGACGCAGCAACTGGATGGTGTCGTGGTGAAGGGGCGGTTGCCCAAGACACGTGTGAAGGGCGATGCCATGCGAACCACAGTGGCAGGAACGATTCTGGAGAAAGCAGGAACGGTGAGCGATGCCCTTTCGAAGATTCCGTCCCTCGAAGCCGAGCGCGACGGAGCCGTGAAGGTGATTGGGCGTGGCGAAGCCGAGGTGTATATCAACGGGCACCGGGTGCTGGACGTGAAGGAGCTCTCCCGACTTCGTTCCGACCAGATTCAGCATGTGGATGTGGTGCACAATCCCGGTGCACGCTATAAGGCAGCCGTGAAGGCCGTGGTGCGCATCACGCTGAAGAAGGCGCAGGGCGAGGGATTCTCGTTTCAGGACAGTGCAGACGGGATTTACCAGTACGGACTCTCGGCAACCAACAACCTCGACGTGAACTATCGCACGGGCGGACTCGACATCACCGCCTCGTTCTGGGCAGGCCGCTACGGTCACAGCAAGTCGTTCCAAGACAACACGCTGACCTACTATGCCGGCCCTGATAAGCTCGAGAGCATCAGCACACAGGAGTCGAGGAACATCTGGAAGGGCTGGTCGCCACAGTTGCAGGTGAACTATATGGCAAACGAGAATCATAGCTTTGGTGCCTATTACAAATATGACCGTCACCCGAACGGCAAGTTCAGCGGCATGTACTATACCGACAACTACGAGAACGGCGTCTTCACAGAACGTTCTGAGAGCGACATCACTCAGGAAGATGAGTTCAAGAAGCACATCTTCAACGTCTACTACAATGGCAGAATCAGCAAATTGAGCATCGACCTGAACGTCGACGGACTTTTCGACGACACGCAGTCGCCGGGCAACACAAAGGAAGTGACATCCTCTGCCCCTATGTCCGGCAACATCTCCACAGGGACAGCCACCCGCACCATCAACAGCAACACCGTCAGTTCAAACAACTTCTGGGCCACGAAACTCATTCTGGGCTATCCCGTCTGGAAGGGCAATCTTTCGCTTGGCGGCGAATACAGCTACAACCACCGCACAGATGCCTACGACTTCACGGCTACCGAAGCCGTACCCGTGAAGACCACCGACACAAAGATAAACGAGAAGTCCTCAGCCGTATTCATGGAGTATGGACGGCAGTTTGGTAAGGTATTTGCACAGTTAGGCCTGCGCTATGAGTACAACAGCCTCGCGCCAGTCTTTGAGAAAAGGTCGGGGGGAGAGGCTTCTTGGTTCCCGACGGCAGTCGTTTCCGCCCCCATCGGCCAGGTGCAGCTATCACTGTCGTACCGACGCGACATTGAGCGTCCGCCATACGCCAACCTGACCAGTTCCACCGTCTATATCAATCGCTACACCTACCAGAGCGGCAATCCCTATCTGCTGCCGACCTACACACACAGCCTTGTGCTGAATGTGGCCTATCAATGGGCCAACCTTACACTGAACTATGGCCGCATCAAGAACGCCCTCACCATGTCCACCGAGCTCTATCCCGGCTCGGCCGACCCGCTCATCAGTCTCGTGCGCCCCATCAACAGTGAGGACGACTACGACCGCCTCTCCATCATTGCCGCCGCACGGCCCAATGTTCAGTTTTCAATGTTCAATGCTCAATGTCAGTGGCATCCTACATGGACTGTTGTGGCCATGCTACAAAACTACAAGTCGCCCACTGCCACCGGCGAGGTCGTCACGCTCTCGCAGCCCTGGTTCAACGGCTCATGGCACAACACCATAGAATTGCCCCATGCCCTGCGTCTGAATGTCAATTTTGATTGGGCCACGAAGGGCGAATACAACAACTATCGCATCACAAAGCCCCGCTTCGTCGGCAGCTTCGGCATACAGAAAGACATCTCGCTGCGCCGACTCGGAGAGCTGACAGCCGACCTGCGCTGCATCGACCTCTTCAACACCAACAAGGCCGAGGCCACCATCTACGGCATGCGCGAACTGTCGACGGCCAATCCTGCCCGCCGCACCTTCATGCTCAACCTCACGTGGAAGTTCAACGAGGCCCGTTCGAAGTATCGCGGTTCTGGTGCTGGCGACAAGCAGAAGGCACGCATGTGACTTTGGTCGGGCCAAATTACACAAAAACAGCGAAAAACGCGCAATTTTGAAGCGAAATAGAAATTTTTTGAGTAATTTTGTACCCTGATATCGCCCACAGATAATGAAGATTATACCTCAAATCAAGAGATGGCCTGGAAACTGAAATATCGCTGTAAGACCTGCGGATACGAAGCCGAGGTGTATGAGGGTCGAGGACTGTTCCGTCAGCAGATTACCGCCATGACGTGCCCCGACTGCAAGACCATCCAAAACATCGTGGTGGGTGGCATCATAGCCGACGTGGCCCCGTCCTACCGTAGCGAGGTTGGCCGTTTGTGTTTGCAATGCGGCAGCGACAACATCAGGATTTGGGATATGCACACCTGTCCGAAGTGTCAGGGAGAAATGGAAGCTACCGGAGAAAAGGAATTCTGGACGTGAGTGATGACGAAATATAGTAAGAAAATAACAGTTTCTTCATACCTATCAACCTTTAAAATTCCAGAATCCAGTACCTGTTTCAGGGTCAAACTTCCTACCGATAATCCCACCAACTGTAGGACGTAGCTCTATTTCAGCGGTATAAAGAACCGTTGTAGCTTTGAGGTGTCCTCCTGCCATTCCATGCTGACCATCCTTTTTGAATGAAAATAAGGCATGGGTATGGTGGAATAGTTGTCTGTTATCGTCTCTAACCACGTTTCCATTAAGTGATACAAGTTCAAGCATACCCTCCAGTCGCTCAGTCTCAAAGCTGCCAGTCT
>CAMOTK010000045.1 GCA_946625715.1 uncultured Prevotella sp.
GTACCATCGTTGTAGATTTCAAAACTCTTCGGGGTGGCAATTGATATCTTACCGTAATTCACTGTTCCAGTCAGGTCGGTGGTAGAAGTAGAACCAGCTTCGCGCAGTACGAACTTAGACTCGTAGGCTATCTCACTTGCGTAACGATATGATGAAGAAGTCGTACCAGAAATGTTCTCTCTTACGAAGTAATACTTCCATCCAGTAGTATAAGGAATGTAGAAGTCTACGTCAATTGCCTTAGTCTCACCTGCGGCAAGTGCCTCTGGGATATTCACATTTGCAGCATCGTAATAAGTCTTAGCACCGCTGGCGTATGAAGCACTTGCCAATGTGAGGGTGTAACCATCGTCACCAGGAGCAAAGTCATAGTCACCGGTATTGGTCAGGGTCACCTGCAGCTGCACTTTCAAGTTGCCGTCTGATTGCTGCTCAAAATAGGTTGTTGTACCATTTGTACCTGAATTTCCGTTAAGATTAGCGACCTTAGTCACCTCAAGCGTACGCGCTAAGGGAATATTTACAGAAGTTGCAGTAAAGTTGTCAATATAGACATACTGGCAGCGCAGACCTAATTTCTGCTCTGATGCGAGGTCTGCCAGTTCGAAGGTTGCCCATTCAGTATTTTCTCCTCCTGTATTGTAGCCGGCAATATCTTCCTTAATGGTTTTCTGCAATTCGCCAAGAGTTCCATCATTGTTGATGGCATACACCTCAACATACGCTGGATTGCTACTGCTGACATTACTGTATGCTTTAATATCAAGCTTAACGATACCATTGACGGCAGGTGTTACAAGAATGTCATTGACAACTCCACCTCCACCATAGTCACCAGCATATTGGCGAGGAGCCCAAAGACATCCTGTGGAACCGACACCCATAGAACCATAATAGGAATAGCTCATGTAGTAAGGGCCATTGCCATCATAATCGTTAGTAGAAACGATATGATTCCAACCCTTTGCTACCTTAAAGTCGTGATTGCTAGTAGCAATCGACGTGTTGAAGTCGATATAATAGGCAGTACTCACTGATGGACTATCCCAACCATCACCTAAAGTAAAGAGCTCATTGTCGAAAGTAGGAGCAGCCAAATCAGCGGTCTGGTTCCATTTGTTAGACCAATTGTTCTCTGGTGCGGAACCATTCATACGAACAAAAATCATGTTGGTACGGCTATCATTAAAAGTAGCCTGATAGATGTTGTTTGCAACATCTACCAACGTGAAATCTGTCCACTCATTGCCTTCGCCACCTCCATACATGTAGAGGGCAAAACGGGCATTATCCTGAAGCCAATTGCTGTTCGGCTTCAGATAAACCGTCTTGGCTGCCGCGGAAGTTATCCCTAGCAGTGCGACGAGCGTCAAGAATAGTAATCTAATCTTTTTCATACGCGTTTTGTTTTAGTTAATAATGTTGATTATAAGAAATGATTTTTTGTTATCGTTTTTCACCTGACCACTACCTTGCGGCTGGTGCCGTCGGCCTGGCGCTCAATGTAGAGGCCGGGCTTCTGGGCGGCTGACGTCGAGAGGCGACGGCCACCGAGCGTGTAGTACGACGCATCGGCACGGCGGTCGGCCTTCACGCCGGCCACGCCCAAGGCGTCGATGAGGGGCTTCAGGGCGAAGCTCTCGGCGTTGGTGATGTCCATCTCGCGCAGCGCATTGACGTTGTCGGCTATGCGGTCGGATGCCTTCGTGATGAAGGCCACCACCTCAACGTTCTCGTCGTTGACGTTGTCGGGCAGCGTGTAGTCGTAGTGGGCGGTATAGGTAAGGTCGCTCACCGCGAGCTTGTCGCCCTGCGTGCCGGTGATGAAGTCGCGCAGCACGTGGTTGTGCGTGTAGTTCTGGTTCACCATGGTGCGGCCAGTGGTGGTGCTCACCGTGAGCTGTCGCGAGCGCACGCCGTTCTCGCCTACGAGCAGGGTCAGAGCGAGGTCGCCATAGAGCGCCTCGGCATCGGGCGACACGACGCCCGTGACGTCTATCGAGAGCTTGCGCGACTCAGGATTGTACTGCGGCTTCAGCTCGATGGTGGCAAACGAGGGGTTGGCAGCGTCCTGACCGATGATGCTGCCCAGTATGCCGTCGACGAGGAAGTCGGTAGGCAGGGCGAGCAGCAGGTCGTTCATGTCGTAGGCAATGTGCTCCTCGCCGGGGAAGTAGGCGCGGTTGATGGTGAACGACGGGTAGGTGTAGGCATAGAGGTCGTGCAGGTAGGTGGCCTTCTTCAGCACCAGTGGCGACGTCTCGGAGAAGACGTTGGCCATGCAGAGGTTCGAGTTATGGTCCATGTAGGTCTGGAAGGCGCTGTTCAGTGCCGGCACGTAGTAGGAGCTTTGGTCGGTGTAGACCTCGGCATAGACTTTCTGTCGCTGCAGCGGGTTCAGATAGTAGAGGAACGAGGAGCTGAGCGTGTCGTTGCGGTGGGTCTCGAGCGGCTTTCCCTCGACTGATGCCACGAAGAAGCTCATGGTGTGATGGCCCACGGGGAAGTCGTCGGTGAAGTTCAGGCCCGGTATCTCCTGCATCTGCATCTGTCCCGGTGCGATGGTGTCCTTGAAGTTGAAGTAGACGGGCGCCATCTGGTCGATCTGGTAGCCCAGCTGATAGCCGCAGATGCTGTCGCGGCCCACGTTGCTCAGTCCCACAAGCAGGTCGATGTCCTTGCCCACCGACTTGTAGCGGTGGCCCACTTCAAAGTAGGTCATGTCGGCATCCTTGCGGGGCAGGTTGCTCACGTCGACGATGAGCTGCACGCAGAGGCATCCTATGTTCTGTATGGGATAGAAGCCCAGGCCCTGGCCAAAGTCGCTGTAGATGTAGAACGACTCGCTCAGATAGCTGCCTGCGCAGGCAATGGCGCCCTCTTCGGCAGCCACCATCTCGTCTGACTCAATGTAGTCGTAGCCGTAGAAGAGGCTCTCTTCGCCGGTGATGGTGTAGCCGTCGCCGTTGAAGAACACGGTGTTCCAGCCTTCGTAGGTGCGCTGGTTCTGCTCGATGAGGGGCGTGGCGTTGTTGCCTTCCACCTTATATATAAACGCGCGCGTGCGTCCTATGCTCTGTCCTACGGCAAAGCGCAGGCCCACTACCTTGCAGCCGGCATAGGAAGCCAGACGAGAGGGTGTGAGGATGGCGCCCATGGGATAGGTGCCTGCCTGGCCTACGCCGGCATTGCCCACGTCGTAGGTCTTGCTGTCGGTGTAGCCTAACAGTATCTGGTTGTCGGCCAGCTGCTGTGCTGCTGCAGTGAGGGCTACAGCAGCCAGCAGGATAAGGGAGAATAGACGGTATGGTTTCATAAGCTATTTGCGCATTTTAAAGGTTCCTTTTGCCGACTTCACCACATAGACGCCCTTGGGCAGCTGAGCGGCAGCAGTGTTGAGGCGCACGCCCGAGAGCGTGTAGACCTCGATGCTGTCGGTCTGGCCGGCAGAGAGGGTCTCGATGCTGTTGAGCGTGGTGTCTACGATGTACTCGGCCATCTGGCTCTCGCCACTCTTGTAGATGGCCTTCACGCCAACGGTGTGCTTGCCTTCAGAGAGCTGCGGCAGCAGATACGAGGGCTGCTCGCTCTGGCCCACCTTCTGACCGTCGAGATAGATGTCGAAGCGCACCACGTTGCCGTAGTCCACCTGCTTGCCCTGGCCGTCGGCCGGACCCACCTTGAAGTCGTCGACCTGTGCCATGAAGGCGTCGGTAGAGGTGTAGTGCACGGCCAGACGAACGGTCTTGCCGGCCAACACTGAGAGGTCGGTGGTGTACTGCATCCACTCCTCAGAAGCCAGCGGATTGGCCTGGCTGAGGGCAATGAAGTCGTCGGGATTGGTGCTGGCATCGAGCGACACGCAGAACTCCATCGACTCGGGATAGGCCGAGGCGTAGGCCTTGGCGGAGATGCTGAACTGGTAGCCCTCGTTGATTTCTATCGGGGGCGAGATGAGCCACTTGTCGTTCTGGGCCTGCTGGGCCGAGAAGAAGATGATGGTCTTGTTGCCTGTGGGTGCTGCGATGGCATGGTCGGTGGGCAACATGGCCGGCTGGGTGGTCCAGGGGTTGAACACCATGGGTGCAATGGCCGTGGGGTTGTACTGAGTGCCCGAGCCGGGGAAGGCGATGATGCTGCCGTTCAGGCTGACGGGATAGACGGGCTGCTGGTCGGCATCGACCGTGACCCACTCTCCGAAGCTGCCTGTGGCAAAGTCGTCGTAGTCTTCAAAGCTGTCGGCAAAGAGCAGCTCCTGGTTCCAGCGCATCTGCACGCTGCCGTCGGCCTGATAGGTGGCCGTAATATTATAAGGTGTGAGCATACGGTCGGTGAGCACGAGGCTGACGGTCTTGTCGGCATCGAGACTGAGCGTCTCCTTATACTCACAGAACGCGCCCTCGGCCACAGCCACCAGATAACTGCCCTTGGGCAGCGAGGCTATCGTGGCCTTGCCGCCGCTCACGGAGAGCACATAGGTCTGGCTGGTGGCGGTGCTGATGAGCGTAATCTGCTGTCCGTCGACGCTGAGCTTGCTGTCGGCCGTGACGTTGAACGTCAGACTGGCATAGCTCTCGGCACCGGCCACAACGACTGGCTGGCTGACCATCTCGCTCTGTGCCACCTTGTAGTGGGCACGCACGCCCACCGTGTGGCTGCCTGCGGCCACCGAGGCAATGGTGTAGCTATAGTCTTCGGTAGAGCCCATGAGCTGACCATCGAGATAGACGTCGAACACCTCGTTGGGGTTGGCCTGCGAACGGTGCTGCACGGCTGCACGGCGCGAGAAGTTGGTCTGCTCGCCACGCTGCTGACCGACAAAGACGTTGTCGACCATGAGCATGAACGAGCCGGTGCGGTTGTACTCGCTGATGTAGCGAATGGCAAACTTGATTTGCTGGCCGGCATAGGCCGAGAGGTCGTAGGTGTACTGGCGCCAGCCGGTGTAGTCGGCCGTCTCGTAGTTGTCTTTGTCCAAGCGTATAAAGTCGCTCTGCACGGGGTTGTCGAGCTTGGTGGTGACGTAGACCATGAAACGCTCGATGAACTGGTCGCCGGCCTTGGCCATGAAGCTGAGCACATTCTCGTTGCCCACGCTGACGACGGGCGAGATGAGCCAGTCGTCGTTGGCTTTGCCGGAGTTGGTGCGGGTGAAGCCCAAGTACTGGCTGCCGGCGTATGGGCGCAGGATGGGATAGTCGTACCACCAGGTAGGCTCAACGGTGAGCGGATTGATGATTTGCGCATACTGCATGACGCCACGGTTGGGATAAGACCCTAACAGCGAGGCAGCAGCTTCGACGTCGGCATCGATGCCCGTCCACTCGCCAAACTGCACGGCCCACGGGGTGTAGCTCTCGAAGTCGTCGAAGAAGGCGGGCTGCTCCGTGTTCCACGTCAGGTGCAGGTCGTCCTTGCCGGTGTAGGCATTGTGGTCGGCCGCAACGGTGAGCGAATAGGGTGTGCGCACCTTCTCGGTGAGCTGTGCGCTGACGGCATGCGTGGTTGCGCCTTCAGCCACGACGAAGTCTTCGGTAAAGGTATTGAAACCATCGCGCTCGATGGTGAGCCGATGGTTGCCAGGATAGACCTTCACTTGGCACTGGCCTTGGGCATTGAGCACCAAGGTGCCGTAGGACACCTGATAGTCGGTCTGGTGGAGCGTGACGGGCTGACCCGTCAGCACATCACCCTCTACCGAACTGACTGTGATGGTCAACTGGATGTTGCGCTCCTGTGCCGTGGCGGCCGTAGCGGCCAGCCAGGCAATCAGGATGAAAGATAACAAGCGTAGTCTTGTCATGCTTCAATGGTTTTGTAGATTACTTACGTACAATGCGCTGCGTCTTGGTCTGCGTGCCGTCGGACACCTTGACCACATAGACGCCCTTGTCGAGCTGCTTCAGCAGAGCGGCGCCACGACCGTTGGCCACCTGCACGCCACCCAGCGTGTAGACGGTCACCTGTGCGTCGGCACTCATGTCGCTGCTGATGTGCTGGATGCCGTCAGGATCGGCGGCGTCAAGGACATGCGTGAACGTGAAGTCGTCGAAGAAGGCCATAGCGTTGGCGCTGATGGTGGTATGGCGCAGGGCCACATAGACCTTCTTGCCGGCATAGGCCGAGAGGTCGGCTGTGTAGTGGTTCCACTTGTTCTCGTCGAGATAGGGCATCTCGGTCTCAGCCATCACCACCTTGAAGTCGTTGGTGTCGGTGTTGCCGGCCTCGCTGACGAGCACGGTGACGCGGTGGAGGTCGTTGTCGCCAATGAAGACGGTGTTGGTGGTGCCGAGGTTACGGCCATAGAAGTCGAAGGTGGCACCCTCGCCGATGTAGAGCTGCTTGCTGATGAGCCAGTCGTTGGCAGCACCGCCAGCGGCCGGAGCGGCAGCGGCGATGGTGTGGTTGCCGGAGATGGCAGCGAGCATGAGCGTGTTGTTGTTGGTCACCTGTGTGAAGGCATACTTCGTGCCGTCGTTCTCCACCACGGTCTGGTAGTAGCCCAGCTCGTGGTTGGTGAGCTTGTCGGCATCAATCATGGTGAAGTCGGTCTTCCAGTTGTAGTCGAGGTCGTTGGGCTCGAAGGCATAATAGAGCACGTCCTTGGCCAGGCTCTCGCCCGAAACGGGGAAGGTAGACTTCAGTCCGCTCTCGAACTCAACGGTCATCTCGTCGGTCACGGCCTTGGCTTCCTCGCCGCCGTTGAAGGTGAGGTTGAACGAGATGCCTTCGCCGGCAGCAATCTCCTGACCGACGGCGATAGAGCTCTGGAACTGGTTGGTCTGGAAGCTGACGCTCTTCACCTTCTGGGTCTTCTTGCCCGTGTTGAGCAGGGTGATGTCGGCCGACTTGGTGCCCTTCTTGTAGTTCACCTTACCGGCGTTCCATTCGGTCTTGTTGTAAGCCACGTTGTCTTCCACCACACCGTCGATGACGATGTTGTCGAGGGCGGCACCGTCGTGACCGCTACCAAGCGCTCTGCTCGTCCAGCGGAACTGCACCTTCTTACCGGCATACTGGGTGAGGTCGACAACCTCGTTGCGCCAGTACTTCTTGCCGTCGCTGTCCTTGATGTAATTTTCAGAGAGGTAGGCGGCCTGCTTCCAGTCGGTGCCGTCGAAGATTTCGAACACCACTTCGCTCTTGCCATTACCACCCTCTACGTTCTCTTTCTTGAGCAGGCCAGTCTGGTCGACAATCAGGTCGGCCGGATGCTCGTCGCCCCAGACGAAGGAAATCTGCATGTTCTTGCCCTCGGCAGGCAGACTGAACTCAGGCGAGGTGAGCTGCGAATAGCTGCCGGCACTCATCCAGCCCGCAGCCAGCGAGACACCCTTGCCGCCGTAAGGATAGATGTTGTTGGGACTCCACTTAGCAAAAGCATACTGGTTGGTGGTCTCGCTCAGCCAGCCGCCGGGCACGGGGTTGTCTTTGTTGCAGGCGTCGAAGTTCTCGCTGTAGGGGAACTCCATGACCGAAGCGTCCTTCTGCGAGGTGAAGCGATAGGTGGTGGAAGCGGTCTCGCCCTTATCGTTGTAGGCCACAATCTTCCACTTGTAGGTGGTCTCGTAGGCCACCTGCGGGATGGTGTAGGTCAGGGCATCGCCCACGTTGACGGCCTCCACGAGGTCGTTCACGCCGTCGTTGGTGCCCACATATACTTTATAGCCCTTGGCAAAGAGTGCGGGACCCCACGTGAGGACCACATTCTTCGGATAGACATTCTCGGCATTGTTGGCCGGCGTGAGCAGGGTAGCCTTGCCGGGCGCAGCGTCCATGCCCACCACTTTGGGCAGCAGCACGCGGTCGAGCGTGAAGTTAGAGTGGTCGTAGGCACCCTCGTCGTCGCTCTCAATGGCGGGATAGAACCAGCGGATGTAGCTCTCGTCGGTGCCAGTGCCCAGGTCGACGGTCTCGGTGAGCAGCTGGTTCAGCCCGGTCTGGTAGTCGCTCTTCCACTTCGTGGTCCAGTTGTCGCCGCCGTCGTAGGACACCTGCAGTTCGATGTCGTACTCGGGCACCGACTCGCCGTCGTACTGGTTATAGTAAGTGAAGGTCACCTTGCCGCCATTGGTCAGGTCGAGCATCGGCGAGCGCAGATAGGAGGCCGAGAAGCCGCCGCCGCAATAGACGCTGGCGTCGCCCTCGATGGCTGCATTGCTCTGGCTCCAGCCGTTGTTGCGCCAACCGGCTGGCGGGAAGTAGTCGTTGAAGGTCTCGAGCATGCTGCCATCGGGCACCAGTTCCTTGGTGGCCGAGAAGGCAATGGTGATGTCGCCGCCGTTGGTGTGAATCACGGCGTTGCCCGAGGCCACGCTGGTCATGGCAGCGGTGTAGGTGAGCTGGAAGTCTACATACTCGTAGGTACGCAGGTTGACCTTGCTGAAGTCAACGTTGGTGCCTACGCCTGCGGGGAAGTCGACGCTTGTGATCTGCAGGCCGTTCTTGCCCACGTTGGTCAGACGGATGACGTCGGAGTAGAGCTTCTCGCCGATGTAGAGCGACTTGAAGTCGTAGCGGTCAAGCGAGACAGAAGGCTTCGGACCGGTGGGGGGGGTAAACTTGGAAACTTTCACGTCGTCGAGCCACACAATGTTGGCCGAGGTGGTGAACAGCTTATAGACGAAGGCCAGCTTCACCTTCTTGCCCTTCCAGTCGCTCAGGTCGACCTTCGAGATGTGCTGGTCCCATGTGGTGATGGGGAACACGGTGACGCCGCTCTCGCGCAGCATGTTCTCGTCCTGGATGGAGAAGACGGTCTCGGCCGACTGCAGGTTGCCGTCTTCCACAACGCGCACTTGCAGGTCGTACCTCGAGTTCTCCTGCGAGTTCATGGGGCTCACTTTCCAGGTGAACTGCAGCTGGTAGGTGTCGTTGAGGTCGAGCTCGGGGGTGAGCAGAATCTCTTCGCGCGGACCTACACCGTCGGCTTTGGGATCAGATGTTACGGGCGCATCGCAGGCTGCCGTGCAGGCGCCGGTGATGGTGGGCCCCGTTTGTGATTCAGGGTCGGAATAATAGTTGTGCCAGTTATAGCCGGCGTTCGAGCCGCTATAGCTGTTCACGGTGGTCCAGCCTTCGCCAGCGGCCACCTTCTTAGTTATCCGTTCTGTACTGCCAGTCTCGAAACCTTCGTCGAGAATGGTTTGCGCACTTGCCTGCAATCCCAGCAGGCTGACAAGTGCCATTGAAAGTAGTGTTCTTTTCATATTAATATTAATTAAAAAAATTTCGCTATTACCGAGCAAAAGTAATAAATTTTTAGAAAAGGTGTTCATTAATTTTCATATTTTTTTCAAATTCGTATAAAAAACCATGTTTTTTGTTACATTTTTATGCTAAAAAGCATACTTTTGTGATAAAAAGCAGTTTTTTGTGTGTGAATTACACAGTATCGCAGACCCGTTACAATACACTCCCATCGGCGCCATACAACTATGCTCGTCGTTGCGTTTTACAGAACTTGAACTATTAAAAAACGTAATTTATGCGGCTATTACAAGAGTTTTGTCTAATTTTGCACCAAATTCAATTCTACTGAAATGGGATTAACAGGTATTGCAAGACAGATTTTCTCTTCTCGCTGGCGGCAGCTTGACCGCTACGACAATCAGGCAGCAGAACTGCAGCACGCGGTGCTGGCACATCTGATGCAGCGGGCGAAGAACACGGAATACGGACGGAACCACGACTTCGAAGGCATCAAGAGCTACGAACAGTTTGTGAAAAACGTGCCGGTGAACGACTACGAGTCGCTGAAAGACGACATCGACCGCATGCGCCAGGGCGAGACCGACGTGCTCTGGCCGGGACGCATCAAATGGTATGCCAAGTCGAGCGGCACCACCAATGACAAGTCGAAGTTCATACCCGTCAGCGCGGAAGGACTGAAGCGCATTCACTATGCCGGCGGCACCGACTCGGTGGTGTGCTACCTCTACAACAACCCCAAGAGCAACATGTTTGGCGGCAAGGGCCTCATTCTGGGCGGCAGCCATACGCCCAACTACAACCTGCCCGGCTCGCTCGTGGGCGACCTGAGCGCCATACTCATCGAGAACATCAACCCGGTGGTGAACCTCTTCCGCGTGCCGAAGAAGGAAACGGCCCTGCTGAGCGACTTCGAAATCAAGCGCGACCGCATTGCCCGCGAGGCTATGAACCGCAACGTGACCAACCTGTCGGGCGTGCCCTCGTGGATGCTCTCCGTGCTGAACCGCGTGATGGAGCTCTCGGGCAAGACGCATCTGGAAGAGGTGTGGCCCAACCTCGAGGTGTTCTTCCACGGCGGCGTGGCCTTCACGCCCTACAGGGCCCAGTACCAGCAGCTCATCACCTCGCCAAACATGCACTACGAGGAGACCTACAACGCCAGCGAGGGCTTCTTCGGCGTGCAGAACGACCTGACGGACAAGTCGATGCTGCTCATGATAGACTACGACGTGTTCTACGAGTTCCAGGAGATGGGCACCGACAACATCGTACCCCTTTGGGGCGTGGAGACGGGCAAGAACTATGCCATGCTCATCTCTACCTCGTGCGGTCTGTGGCGCTACATGATTGGCGACACCGTGACGTTCACGCAGAAGAATCCCTATAAGTTTGTCATCACCGGACGCACCAAGTACTTCATCAATGCCTTCGGCGAAGAACTCATACAGGACAACGCCGAACAAGGACTGGCCTACGCCTGCCAGCAGACGGGCGCCAACGTGCTGGAGTACACGGCCGCACCGGTCTTCATGGACAGCAACGCCAAGTGTCGACACCAGTGGCTCATCGAGTTTGCCAAAGCGCCCGACGACCTGCAGGCCTTCAGCGACGCCCTCGACCGCAAGCTGCAGGAGCTGAACAGCGACTACGAGGCCAAGCGCTACAAGGACATCACGCTGCAGCACCTGGAGGTGATTGTGGCCCGCAAGGACTTGTTCAACGACTGGCTGAAGCTGCGCGGCAAGCTGGGCGGACAGAACAAGGTGCCACGACTGAGCAACAGCCGCGAACACATTGAGCAGTTGCTCAAACTGAATGAGAAATGAAAATGAGGAATGAGAAATGAGGAATGAGAAATGAAAATGAAGAAATGTAGAAATGTAGTTATGAGCCTGATGAAGAAAAATCGTCAATGGATGAAGAGACTGCACAGTGCAGCACGCTTCATTCCTTCATTTTCATTTCTCATTTCTCATTTCTCATTTCTCATTTTCATTTTATTATC
>CAMOTK010000046.1 GCA_946625715.1 uncultured Prevotella sp.
TTACCGGCCAAACAGGTACTTCTTGAAGAAGGGGCTGACGCGCAGGATGTTGCTCGCAATGATGCAGAAGCCGATGACCAGCAGGGCGATGATGACCGAGATGGTGGTGTCCATGACGAAGTTGTGGCGATGCTGGGTGAAGAACGAGCCCACGCCGGGCAGGTTGGGCAGGAAGAGGAAGTGGATGAGGTAGATGTCGAGCGTGCGGCGTCCGATGTACTGCAGCGACACGCCGATGACGGTGTGCTTGGAGAAGTAGGGGGCGTAGTGGCGGAAGTACATGAACACCATGGTGAGCAGGATAAACTTGTTGAGCGTCATGGGCAGATTGGCCCAGGCCATGCGCATGGTGTGCCACTTCAGCACGTCCATGGTGCTGAAGATGACGAGGGTGACGATGAGGGGATAGAACCACTTGGAGTCCATCAGGCGCTGGAACCGGTCCCAGTAGCGGTGGACGATGTTGCCATAGAGGAAGAAGGGGAAGAACTTCATGCACAGGATGAGGCTCGACTGGTCGAGATAGGCGGGGTGGGCCAGCTTGTGGCCGTCGGCCCACCAGAAGAGGTGGGGCAGGTAGCACGACTCGTAGACCAGTATGGAGACGACGAACAGCAGGGTGATGGGTATCCACGACTTCCACTTCAGCTTGCTCTCAATGTAGCAGAACACGTAGTAGAAGATGAACATGTAGAGCAGCACGAGCGTGAACCAGTAGCCGCCCTTGTGTGCGCCGCCGAGCTTCTCGACGACGTAGGGCAAGAACTCCTGGCCGAGTATGACGGCCGAGAGCAGGAAGAAGACGATGGTGGGTATGAGCTGCACGCGCATCTTCTTGGCCACCAGGGTGCCGAAGGTGCGCAGGTCCCAGTGGAGCGAGGCCTTGTAGGCCAGGAATCCGCTGACGAAGAAGAACAGGGGCATGCGGAACAGCACGAGGAAGGGCATGGACGACGACGCTTTGGCGCTGAGCATGAAGGTGTTCTGGCTCACGTGGTAGGCCACCACCATGATCATCGTGAAGCCACGGAGCGCATCGAGCCACTCCAGTCGGGGTTTCTTGTGAGTTATTTCCATAGTTGATTGGTATTTCGTTGCAAATGGATGATTGTTTTTTTATTTCGATTCCTTTAAGACCACGGCGCGCTGGTAGTAGCACGACGTGAGGGGAAAGAGTACTGCCCTGATGAGGTTTTGCGGGAAGCGCCCTTTGGTGTGCAGTATTTCCTCGCGATGGCGCGCACAGAACAGGGTGAGCTTGAGGACGTCGGCCAGCCTTGACGACTGTTGCAGCTGCATCATGCGAATGCCGTCGCGCGCCACGGGGTTGTCGGCTCCGAGTAGGGTGAGAAATTCCTCCCAGTCGCGATAGGTGCCGGCCGACCGCCGCTTGACGTCGGCATAGTGGCGCAGGCACCAGCGCAACATCCTGACGCCATTGTGCGCTGTAGGCAGGCTGTCTTCCACCGAAGTATAAGTGTTGGCACTGGCGTAGCGGCGCTGGTGCACCAGCACCTCGTCTATCCACTGTATGCTCCCGCAGGCGGCCGCCGCCACCGAGAGTACGATGTCGTAGCAGCGGTTGCGGCACACGGCGCTCTGCATGGGCACCATGTCGAGCAACCGGCGGTTCAGGAGCATCGTGTGTCCGGCTATCTCGGCACAGTAGAGCATGCGCAGCAGGGTGGTGTTGGGACGCCGGCCGTCGTCGTGCACGAACGAGCCGTCGGCAGAAAACGGCACCGACCTTCCGGCACACAGCAGGTGGTGGCCAATGGCCGCCATCTGCCGCTCAATTTTCTGTGGTTCCCACACGTCGTCCTGGTCGCAGAGTGCAATCCACTGACTTGAGGCCCGCCGCATGGCCGAGTAGAAGTTAGCGTTGATGCCGTGCGGCCCCTGGTTGCTAAAAACTTTTATGGAAGGATGGTTGGCAGCGTAGTCGGCCAGTATGTGCATGGTGTCGTCGGTCGACCCGTCGTCTTGCACAATGATTTCCGCAACCGGGTAGGTCTGCGCCAGCAGCGAGTCGAGCTGAGGGCGCAGGTAACGGCTGCCGTTGAAGGTGCAGACGACGATGGAAACTGTCTTTTCTCTCATACAACGTGAAATCAGGTGCAAAAATACAAAGAATAATTTTGATGTTCAAACATTTATGTGTATTTTTGCACGAAATTCAATAGAAAGGTGAAAGAAACTCATGGCTGACGGACTGAAGGAGCGAACGGCCAGGGGGTTGATGTGGGGTGCCATCAACAACCTCTCCAGCCAAATACTGAGTGTGCTGACAGGCATCGTCTTAGGACGCCTGCTGGCACCAGCCGACTATGGCATGGTGGGCATGCTGACCGTCTTTACCGCCATAGCCGGAACCTTGCAGGACAGCGGTTTCACCATAGCGCTGACCAATCTGAAGACAGCCACTCACAAAGACTATAACGCCGTGTTCTGGTTCAGCACGCTGATGTCCGTGTCGCTCTGCGGCCTGCTCTTCCTCTGTGCGCCGCTGATAGCGCGCTTCTTCCATCAGCCCGAGCTGGTCAGCCTCTCGCGCCTGGTGTTTGTCTCCATGGTGCTGTCGGGTCTGGGCGTAGCCCATGCTGCCTGCATGTTTCGCAACATGATGAACCGCGAGCGGGCGGTCACCAATTTCCTGGCGCTTGCCGGCAGCGGCATCGTAGGCATCACGCTGGCCCTTAACGGCTATTCCTACTGGAGCCTCGCCTGGCAGCAGTTTGTGTATATGGCCATCGTCGATGCCTGCCGGTTCTATTTCGTGCGCTGGCGCCCCTCGCTGCCCATAGACTTCAGCCCCATCCGCCAGATGTTCGGCTTTAGCAGCAAGGTGCTTGTGACGAACGTAGTCAACCAGGTCAACGGCAACCTCATGTCGCTCGTCTTCGCCCGTCTGTTCAATGCCGGGGCAGTGGGCAACTACACGCAGGCGGCCAAGTGGAACCAGCTGGGCTACTCCTTCATCTCGGGCACCCTGCAGCAGGTGGCGCAGCCAGTGCTGGCCCGAGTCAGCAGCGACGAGGGCCGGCAGTTGCATGTGTTTCGCAAGATGCTGCGGTTCACGGCCTTCGGTGCCATGCCGTCGATGTTCGGTCTCTCGCTGATAGCCGAGTTTGTGGTCTTGCTGTTAGGACCGCAGTGGACCGACAGCGTGCCTTTGCTCCGCATCCTGTGCGTCAGCGGTGCTTTCATCCCTATCCATACGCTCTACCAGAATCTTTTTCTCAGTCAAGGGCGGTCCGACACGTATATGTGGTGCACCATCGCCCAGATAGTGGCCTTGCTGCTTGTCGTCCTGCTGTTCAGCCGTTGGGGCATCGTGCCGATGGTCACGGCCTATTCCGCCGTGCTCGTGCTGTGGACGGGCGTGTGGCAGCTCCTGGCCCATCGGCTGACGGGGCTGCGGCATGCTGACTTCCTGAAAGACGTGTTGCCCTTTGTGGTGATAGCCGCTGTCTGCATGGCGGCCGCCTATTTTCTGACGCGCGGCATCGGCCAGCAGATTCTGCTCATCGTGAGCCGCATCGTCATAGCGGCCCTGCTCTATATCTTCATCATGAAGATAGCCAACGTCCGGATATTCAACGAGTGTACACAATTTCTTTTAGATAAATTCAAATGAAACTATTCATCGAGAAAATCAAGCTCGCCCTGCAGAAGCGCACCGGCTCTGTGAAACAGAAGAAGACCCATGCTTCGTGGGTGGCCAAGGGCTATAGGAAGGAGCCGCAGGTGACCTTCGTGCTCCAGTCGCACGACAAGAGTCTGCAGATATGCCATCTGCTGCCCAAGCTGCGCCAGTATGAGGATGCCGAAATCATCGTCATCGACGACGGCTCGAAGCTGGAGCACACCCAGCGGCTGGCTGCTGCCCTGACCGGCGCCAACGAGTTTCTGCTGCGGGCCAACGACCTGTTTGAGAACGTCACCTACGACAAGGCCATCCGGCTGGCCAACGGCCGCTACATAGCCTTGATGCAAGACGACGACGACTTCGACGATGTAGGCTGGGTGCGGCGGGCCGTAGCACTCTTCGAAGCCCATCCGCGGATGGCTATCCTGGGCGGACTGGGCGGCCTGGACATCGCCTTCGAGGACGAGCGCCAGTGGGCGCATGGCGGCGCGAGCCAGGCCAAGGGCGACTTCTGCTTCGTCACGAGCGTCAACCGCGCACCGATGTGGATACGGCGCGACCTGTTTGTCGAGCATCTGCACCACATAGACTTCCGCTTTGCCCCATTCCAGTTCGACGACTATGAACTCTGTGCCCGCACGTGGCTCAGCGGCCTGCAGGTGGGATGGTATGACGCCGGCTTCCGCTCGCTGACGGCTGGCGGCATGCGGCTGTGGAACAGCGACTTCACCCGCGAACAGAGCGAACGCAACGGACACCTGCTCTACCAGCTCTATGCCGGCAGACAGGATGAAATAAGACGGTTGGTAGAAGAGAGTAACTTACAATAATAGTTGTTGACCAAAGGGATAATGGCGTCGGGCACCAGCCCTTTGATGCTTTCGCCCCTTAGCACCCGCTGGCGCACCTCGGTGCTGCTGATGGGGAGCAGTTGGGCGTCGATGGTGCCGGGGTGCTCATCGCGCGGATAGACCACCACGTCGTAGTGCCAGAGAATGTCCTGCCAGTGGCGCCAGCGCTCGAAGTGGGCCCAGTTGTCGCCGCCGATGAGCAGTACGAACGTGTGGTCGGGGTAGGTGTTGGAGAGTTGCCGCAGCGTCTCGCGGGTGTAGCTGGGGCGGGGCAGGTGGAACTCGAAGTCGGAGGCCACGATGCCCTCTTCGCCCTCGACGGCCAGCCGCGCCATCTCAAGGCGCAGCTCGTCGCTGAGCAGGTCGGCTTCTTGCTTCAGCGGGTTCTGTGGCGACACCATGAGCCACACTTCGTCGAGCCCCGCCTTCTGGCGAATGCTCTTGGCCAGTGCTATGTGGCCTACGTGGATGGGGTTGAAACTGCCGCCGAAGATGCCGATGCGCTTCATGCTTGCTGTTTTTTACTCGGAGAGGAAGGTTTCGACCAGGCGGAGCGTCTGCTGCTTGGCGGTTTCGAGGTCGTCGTTGACGACGATGTGGTCGAACTGTGGGGCGAAGGTCATCTCGTATTCGGCCTTGGCCAACCGCTGCTCGATGGCTTCCGGCGTGTCGGTGGCGCGACCTTCCAGTCGGCGGCGCAGCTCTTCGACCGATGGGGGCTGTATGAAGAGGCTCATGGCCTCGCTGCCGTAGTGGCGCTTGATGTTGATGCCGCCCTTCACGTCGACGTCGAACACGACGTTTTGCCCAGCCTCGCGCTGGCGCTCCACCTGTTGCTTCAGCGTTCCATAGAAGCGGTCTGCATAGACTTCTTCGTACTCCAAGAACTCGTTGTTGTTTATTTTCTCGCGAAATTCTTCAGGGCTTAGGAAGAAGTATTCCACGCCGTTCTGCTCGGTGCCGCGTGGCGCCCGCGAGGTGCAGGAGATGGAGAAGGCAAGGTTCAGTTCGGGGTGCTCCCGCATGAGCCACTGCACGATGGTGCTTTTGCCTGAGCCAGACGGAGCCGATACAATAATCAGTTTGCCTTTCATAACTATTCACTATTAACTATAAACTATAAACTACATCACATTGAGCACCTGCTCCTTGATTTGCTCCAGCTCGTCCTTCATCTTCACCACGATGTTCTGCATTTCGGCCTGGTTGCTCTTCGAGCCGGTGGTGTTGATTTCGCGGCCCATCTCCTGTGCAATGAAGCCCAGCTTCTTGCCCTGGCCGTGGCCGTCGAGCATGGTCTCGCGGAAGTAGCGCAGGTGGTTGGTCAGACGCTGCTTCTCCTCGCTGATGTCGAGCTTCTCGATGTAGTAGATGAGCTCCTGCTCCAGGCGGTTCTTGTCGTACTCCACGCCTGGAATCTGCTGCAAGCCCTCGACGATGCGCTGGCGAATCTTCTCCACGCGGCTCTTCTCGTAGGGCTCTATCTCGGCCAGCAGGCGGCCAATGTTGTCGAGCTTCTCCTGGAACTTGCGAGCCAGGGCCTCGCCCTCTTGACGGCGGAAGCTGACGAGCGCCTCGATGGCCTGCTCCACAGCCTGTCGGCCGGCGGCCCACTCCTCGTCGGAGAGCACCTCGGTGTCGGTCTTCGTCAGCACGTCGGGCATGCGCATCAGCACGGTCATCCAGTCTTGCGGCTCGGGTATGCCGGTGCGTGCGGCGAGGTCTTTCATCTGGTGGTAGTAGTTCTCTACGAGGGCACCGTTGATGGGTGTGGCGTCGGTGCCGGCTTCCTTCTCAATCCAGAGGCTGAAGTCTACCTTGCCGCGCTCCACGGTCTGTGCTATCATCTGTCGGATTTCCATCTCCTTCTCGCGGTAGAGCGGTGCTATGCGGGTAGAGAGGTCGAGCGCTTTCGAGTTGAGCGACTTGATTTCTACGTTGATTTTCTTGTCCTTGTAGGCCACGACCACTTTGCCGTAGCCTGTCATTGATTGTATCATAATGTTTCGGTTTTTGGCTGCAAAGTTACGCATAATTTTTCAAAAAGCCATGTATAAACATCTAAAAAAAGGAGAGCGTGTGGTGACACGCTCTCCTAAGTTCGTAGGGTTGAAAAAATTAGATGGCGAAACCAACGCCCAGCTGGAAGACGATGCGGCTGCCGCCACCGTCGCCGAAGTGAATCTGGTCCTTGAGCTCGAAGTTCAGCTTCACCGAGCTGGTGATGGGGAGTTCGATGCCTGCACCGATGTTGGTGATGAACCACGTGTGGGAAGTCGAGCTGCCGCCGAAGGAAACCGAAGACGTGTCGACGCCAACACCAGCGAGCGGATAGAAGTTGATGTTGCTGCCGAGGTCGAAGAGGTAGTGGGCATTAACGTTGAGGTCCCACCAAGTGGTGTAGTCCTTCTTGAAGTAGAAGTTGCCCGAACCTTCCAGACGCCAAGCACCGCTCAGGGGATGCTGGTATTTCACGCCGATACCCAGGCTCGAAGGGGTGCAGTTGGTAGCATAGTCAAGGTTTACGCCGATTGTCTGTGCATTGGCTGTGAGCGAAGCAATAGCCATAACGGCCATCAAGAGAAATTTTTTCATACTTTCAAAATTTTAATTAATGGATAAGTTAAGCTATTGCAAAATTAGTCTTTTTCCTTTTAATTAACAAATTTTTGAGAAGAAAAAATGCTTTTTCGCGTCTTTTTTTCAAAAAAACATAAAAAGTTTGGTTGTTAGCACAGATTGCACTACCTTTGCACCTTATTTATAATAAATACGGAAAACAGTATATCAGCTATGGCTTGCATACTACATATAGAAACCAGCACCACGCTCTGCTCCGTGGCTGTGTCGGAAGACTCGCACGTCATTTTTGAGCAGACCGAGCGCCCCGACGCTGCCACCCACGGCGGCTCGGCTGCCGAGCGCTTGGGGTCGATGGTCGACGAGGCCCTCTCGTTCACCGACAACCACGCCATCCCCTTCGATGCCGTGGCCGTGAGCTGCGGGCCTGGCAGCTACACCGGCCTGCGCATTGGTGTGTCGATGGCCAAGGGCCTCTGCTTCGGGCGCGACCTGAAGCTCATTGCCGTGCCCACGCTCGAGCTGCTCTGCGTGCCCGTGCTGCTGGGCGAAAAAGTGAGTGACGACGCCCTGCTCTGCCCGATGCTCGACGCCCGTCGCATGGAAGTCTACGCCGGCCTCTACGACCGCGCACTGCACACGGTACGCCCTGTCGGAGCCGATGTGGTCGACGGCGACACCTACCGCGAGTGGCTCGACCAGCGGCCCGTCTACTTCTTCGGCAACGGCGCCCAGAAGTGCATGGAAACCATCAATCACCCCAATGCCCGCCTCATCGAGGGCATCGAGCCCCTGGCCAAGTGGATGCAGCCCCTGGCCGAACGTCGCCTGCTCAACGGGCAGACGGAAGACGTGGCCTACTTCGAGCCTTTCTATCTGAAAGACTATGTGGCCAAAATGCCCAAAAAACTGATTTAAGATTATGGATATCAAAGGATTAGACTACAACACCCAGCGCGAGCCGCTGCTGCTGCCCGAATATGGGCGCGAGATACAGAAGATGATCGACCACGCCGTAGGCCTGCCCGACCGTGACGAGCGCCTGCGTTGCGCCAAGACCATCGTGAAGCTGATGGAGACCAAGGTGCCCCATATTCGCGACAACGAAGACTACAAGCAGACGCTCTGGGACCATCTCTACCTCATGAGCGGTAAGCAGCTCGACATCGACTGGCCCTACGACATCAGCCATGCCGAGCAGATACTCACCAAGCCCCAGCCCATGCCCCTGCCCAAGGACGGCATCCGCATGCGCCACTACGGACGCCTGGTCGAGGAGCTGTTTGAGAAGCTCAAGCAGATGCCCGCCGGCGCCGAGCGCGACGAGCTGGTGCGCCTGACGGCCAACCAGATGAAGCGCGACCTGGCACAGTGGGGCCACGGCACCATCGACGACGAGAAGGTGGCCGACGACCTGGCCCGCTTCACCGACGGCGTCATACAGCTCGACCTGTCGAGGTTTCGCTTCGACCGTCTGCCCGCTCCAGAAGAACAGGTAAAGAAAAACAGAAGAAGAAAGTAAATGGCAGCATTCATCATTGAAGGCGGACATCCGCTCAGTGGCACCATCACGCCTCAGGGCGCCAAGAACGAGGCCCTGCAGGTCATCTGCGCCTCGCTGCTCACCAGCGAGAAGGTCACGATAGGCAACATTCCCGACATTCGCGACGTCAACAACCTCATCGAGCTGCTGCGCGATGTGGGCGTAAAGGTCAGCCGGTCTGGCGACACCATCACCTTCCAGGCCGACGAACTGCGGCTCGACTACCTGGAGAGCGACGAGTTTGTGCGCAAGTGTGCCCAGCTGCGCGGGTCGGTGCTCATGATAGGACCGCTGCTGGCCCGCATGGGCAAGGCCGTCATCACCAAGCCCGGTGGCGACAAGATAGGCCGCCGCCGACTCGACACCCACTTCCTCGGCTTCCAGAAGCTCGGCGCCAAGCTCAACCACATCGAAGGCCGCGACGTCTACGAAATAGCGGCCAACAACCTCCGCGGCACCTACATGCTGCTCGACGAGGCCAGCGTCACCGGCACGGCCAACATCATCATGGCCGCAGTGCTGGCCACCGGCACCACTACCATCTATAACGCTGCCTGCGAACCTTACGTGCAGCAGCTCTGCCGCCTGCTCTGCCGCATGGGTGCCCAGATAGAAGGCATCGGCAGCAACCTGCTCACCATCCACGGCGTCAGCCAGTTGCACGGTGCCACCCACCGCGTGCTGCCCGACATGATTGAGGTGGGCTCGTTCATCGGCATGGCCGCCATGTGCGGAAAGGGCGTGCGCATCAAGGACGTGTCGCGCGAGAACCTCGGCATCATACCCGATGCCTTCCGCCGGCTTGGCGTCACCATACAAGAGGAAGGCGACGACCTCTTCATCCCCGAGCAGAAACACTACGTCGTCGAGTCGTTCATCGACGGCACCATCATGACCCTGGCCGACGCTCCTTGGCCCGGCCTCACGCCCGACCTGCTCTCGGTGCTCATCGTTGTGGCCACCCAGGCCCGCGGGTCGGTGCTCATCCACCAGAAAATGTTTGAGAGCCGCCTGTTTTTCGTCGACAAGCTCATCGATATGGGTGCCCAGATTATTCTGTGCGACCCACACCGCGCCGTCGTCGTAGGCCACGACCGACAGGTGCAGCTGCGTGGCGGCCGCATGTCGAGCCCCGACATCCGCGCCGGCATAGCCCTGCTCATTGCCGCCATGAGTGCCCACGGCAACAGCCGCATCGACAATATCGAACAGATAGACCGTGGCTACGAGAACATTGAGAACCGTCTGAATGCCCTCGGCGCAAAGATTACACGCGTATGATTCGTCAGGAAGAAGTCTACCAGATTGGCCGCATAGGCAAGACCCACGGCGTGAAGGGCGAGGTGTCGTTGCACTTCGACGACGACGTCTTCGACCGCACCGATGCCGACTACGTCGTGCTCGAGGTCGACGGGCTGCTGGTGCCATTCTTCTTCGAGGAGTACCGTTTCCGCTCCGACAGCACCGCCATCGTGAAGTTCTGCGACATCGACACCCAGGAGCGGGCACGCCAGCTGACCGGCTGCGACGTCTACTTCCCCCTGTCGCTCACTCCCGACGATGCCCCCGTCACGTGGGCCTTCTTCGTGGGCTTCACGCTGATTGATGCCCATACGGGTAAGCCCGTGGGCACCATCGCCAGTGTCGACGACCAGACGGTCAACATCCTCTTCGAACTGGAAGGCGGACAGCTCATCCCTGCTGCCGAGGAGCTCATCACCGACATCGACCGCGACAACAAAACGATTACCATTGAACTGCCGGAAGGCATTCTTGAAATATGAAACAGAAAGAAAAACGACAAATTGCCATTCTCGGCTCTACAGGCAGTATTGGCACGCAGGCCCTGCAGGTCATCGAGGAGCACAGCGACCTCTATGAGGTCTACTGCCTCACAGCCAACAACCGCGTGGAACTGCTGGCCGAGCAGGCTCATAAGTTCAAACCGGCCGCCATCGTCATTGCCAACGAGGCGCGCTACGACGAGCTCAAGGCGCTCATGGCCGACGAGCCCGACATTAAAGTCTATGCCGGCGCAAAAGCCCTCGACGAGATTGTTGAGGCTGGCCCCATCCAGATGGTGCTCACCGCCATGGTGGGCTTTGCGGGGCTCTCGCCCACCATCCATGCCATCAAGGCCGGCAAGACCATCGCCCTGGCCAACAAGGAGACGCTTGTGGTGGCCGGCGAGCTCATCTGCCAGTTGGCCAACCAGTACCACACGCCCATCCTGCCCGTCGACTCCGAGCACTCGGCCATTTTCCAGAGCATCGTGGGCGAGGCCGGCAACGAAATCGAGAAGATTCTGCTCACGGCCTCGGGCGGTCCCTTCCGCCTGAAGTCGATGGACGAGCTGAAGAGCGTCACCAAGGCCGACGCCCTGCGCCACCCCACATGGGACATGGGCGCCAAGATTACCATCGACTCGGCCACGATGATGAACAAGGGCTTCGAGGTCATCGAGGCCAAGTGGCTCTTCGGCGTGCCTGCCAAGCAGATTCAAGTGCTCGTCCACC
>CAMOTK010000047.1 GCA_946625715.1 uncultured Prevotella sp.
GGCGGACAGATGGCACCCACCACGCTTATTGGTCAGAAGACGGCAACCTGTCCTTACGGTCGCGACCCGAAGCTGCATGGCTATCCCCTGAAGATGGCCGACATCGCAGCCGGACTGGAAGGTACTTGCTACGTCACGCGCCAGTCAGTGGAGTCGGTTGCTGCTATCAACAAGGCCAAGAAGGCGTTGAAGAAGGCTTTCCAGGCATCGATGGACGGCAAGGGCTCCAGCCTCGTCGAGTTTGTATCGACCTGCAACAGCGGATGGAAGCTGACGCCCGCCAAGGCCAACGAGTGGATGAAAGAAAACATGTTCCCCTTCTATCCCAAGGGCGACCTCAAGGATACAACGGGTGAATAACTGACAATTGAAAATTGACAATTGATTATGAAGAAAGAAATCATTATATCCGGATTCGGTGGTCAGGGCGTGCTCTCAATGGGTAAGATTCTGGCCTACTCAGGACTGATGGAAGATAAAGAAGTGACGTGGATGCCGGCCTATGGCCCTGAGCAGCGCGGCGGTACGGCCAACGTGACCGTTATCGTGAGCGATGAGCGCATCTCGTCGCCAATCCTTAGCCGCTACGACATTGCCATCGTGCTCAACCAGCCTTCGCTGGAGAAGTTCGAACCGAAGATTAAGCCCGGCGGCATACTCATCTACGACAGCTTTGGCATCATCAATCCTCCGACGCGTAAGGACATCACTGTCTACAAGATTGACGCCATGGACAAGGCGGCCGAGATGAAGAACGGCAAGGTGTTCAACATGATTGTGTTGGGCGGACTGCTGAAGGTGGCTCCTGTGGTGAGCAACAAGGGCGTGGAGAAGGCTCTCTACAAAACGTTGCCCGAGCGTCATCACAGCCTCATTCCCCTGAACATGCAGGCTGTTGAGGAAGGTGCCAAGATTATTACGGAAGTGAAGTAAGCACAAACAACTCAATAAAAAGGCGGCTCTCAGTGAAAAGAGAGCCGCCTTTTTTTTATTTCGTAATCTCAGTAATGGCCTCGCCGATGCAGGCGTTGGGCTGCTGGATGTGGAGCATCTGGCAGATGGTGGGCGCTATGTCGGTGATGTGTACTTCGCGCGATGTGGCGCCGTGAGGCACTTTCCATCCGTAGAAGAGTAAGGGGATGTGGGCGTCGTACGGGTTCCATTCGCCATGCGTGGTGCCCACAGCCGACGAGCCGTTGCCGAAGTTGTAGTGGTTGGGCTCGGGAATGAAGATGATGTCGCCTCCGCGGTGCGGATGGTAGCCCAAGAGTGCCCTGTCGCGAATCAGCGGTGGCATGGGCGTAGTGGCTGCTTTCTCGATGTCGAACACATACTGCATGTGGGGCAGGCTGCGCAGATAGTCGATGATGACCGTCTTCAGCTTCTCCATGTCGATGCCGTTGTCGCTGATGGCCTTGTGGTCGAGGTAGACACGGTAGTCGGGAATGCCCGAAATGAGTTTCTGCTCTACGCCGAAGGTCTTCTTCACGATGTTGTGCAGTTCGTTGAGCGTCTTTTCTTCCACCTTGCCGCCGTTGAGCTTATGGTCCTGCATGAACTGGTAGTTGTGGGCAGCGCCGTGGTCGGCCGTGAGGAATGCAATCCACTGGCCTTGTCCCACCTGTTCGTCGAGTTTCTTGAACAGTCGGGCCAGGTCCTTGTCGAGCGTCAGATAAGCCGCATCGGTGCGCTCGCCGCGCGTGCTCCACTCGTGGCCGATGACGTCGGTCTGCGAATAGCTGACGCAGAGCATATCGGTATATTGCCCCTTGCCCAGTTGCTCGCCTTCGAGTGCAGCAATGGCCATGTCGGTAGTGACGGTGCCGCAGATTGGCGAGTAGCCTATTCGCGAGCCCACCTCCTGCACCGCCTTGTCTTTGGCCATGCGCTCGTTTTGCTTCTTGGCCCACTCAGGCAGTTGCTTCATGTAGTAAGAAGAAGTGACGAAGCAAAGATTCTTGGTGTCAATCCAGTAGGCGGCATTGCCCGAGCGTCCTGCCGGCAAGATGGCTGCGCGGTCTTTATAGCTGATGCCAATCACCTTCGAAAGGAAATCGTTGTGCAGTCGCAGCTGGTCGCCAATGGTGGTGGCGAGCAGGTTGACAGGCGACTGACGACACTTCTTGTTGTTGGAGCCAATCACCTGTACGGTGGTGTCGCCCGTGCAATAAGTCTTGCGCCCATCAATATAGAACGTGTTGCCGCAAATGCCGTGCAAGGCCGGAGTAGAGCCGGTATAGACGCTGGTGTGGCCAATGGCAGTGATGGTGGGGATGTAGTTGATAAGGCAGTTGTTGCAGGAGTAGCCTTGGTCAATCATACGGCGGAAGCCATCGGCCGTGAAGCGGTCGTAGTAGCGTCCAAGGTAGTCCCATCGCATCTGGTCGACAACGATGCCAACGACCAGTTTCGGCTTTTCGTTGAATTGCGTCTGAGCTTCAATGCTGATTGTGCAGAGGCAAAGAGTTAGTAAAACAAAAATTTTTTTCATCTTTTTCTATTTTTCTTTTATACTATGATTTTGATAATGCCGCCATAGTCGGTCTGGTTGTCCCAGGCCGTGGCTTCGGTGTAGAGGCCGGCGTAGATGCCTGCGCTGGCCAGGATGCCGGCATGCGCAAAGACGGCCACGCGGTTGTAGGACTGCCGGCGCAAGTCGTCGAGAAAACTGCACATGCGTCGGTACTGGTCCTGAAAACTTTCGCCGCCCTGTGTCGGCAGGTGCAGATAGTCGGCAAACCACTTTTGCAGATACGGGTCGCTGATGTCGTCGTAGCGCTGCATCTCCCACTGCCCCATGTTCATCTCCATGAGCCGGTCGTCGGTAGTGGCATCGGGATAGCCACAGTAGGCAGCCAGCTTACGGGCACGGGTGAGTGGCGAGGAGAAGACTTTGTCGAACGCGCCGTACTCGGCCAGACGGGCCTTTGTGCGTGCCGCTTCCTCTTCGAAGGTGGCGGCCACGGGCACGTCGGTCTGTCCGTAGCATGTGCCTTTTGGCACGTCGACGCGTGTGTGTCTAATCAAGATAACTTCCATAGTCGATGAGCACACAAAGATAGAACGACAGTTCGATGAGCAGGAACATGGCGCCGCAGCAGTCGCCGGTGTAGCCGCGCAGGCGTCGCCAGATGAGCATGTAGAGCAGATACATGACCAAGCAGGGCGGCATGGCCACGGCAGCCCACGAGAGTGGGGCGTCGAGCAGATAGTAGGTCGAGCCAATGAATGCGGCAAAGGGCAGCAACCCTTGCACGGCAAGACTGATACTGGCCGCGAGCGAGAACTTGCGGTAGACGGTATGCGACTTGGCCGTTTCTTCTGTGCGGGCGTAAGGCATCATGGTGACCATCTGTGCGGCCATCATTTTGGCAAACGGGTCGCCGGCGAAGACGGCCAGCGCAGCAATTTCTGCCGGCAGGGAATAGAGCGTGAGGAAAAACAACAGCATGTAGACGATGAGGCTTAGCACGCCATAGGTGCCGATGTGCGAGTCCTTCATGATGTTGAGAATGAGCTGGCGGTCACGTCCGCCGCCACCAAAACCGTCGAAGAAGTCGGCCAGCCCATCTTCGTGGAAAGCGCCGGTGAGCAGCAGTCGAGCCACGATGGCCAGCACCACGGCTACGGCATAGGGCACGTAGTAGCTCGACAGCCAGAGCACGGCAGCCATGACGCTGCCCGTGAGCCAGCCCGTGAGCGGCCACTGCTCAACCACCGACTCGTATGCCTCGCGTGGAGGCTCGTGCAGTCGCCAGAAAGGCAGTCGGGTGAAGTAGATGAGCGACGCCCAGAGACGGTCGTACCATTTAGAAGTATTTGGTGATGTTGGCATTTTGGAAGTTGTTCATTTCGTTCATCATGCGTACCGAAGAGTCGACAAGCGGGTAGGTGCAAAGCGCTCCCGTGCCTTCGCCCAGTCGCAATCCTAAGTTGAGCAGCGGTTCAGCACGCAGCACGTCGAGCATCAGCCGGTGGGCCTTCTCGTCGCCACAGTGGGTGAAAATCATGTAGTCCTGAGCGGCCAGACAGAGGCGGATGGCCGCCATGGCGCAAGCCGTCATGATGAATCCGTCAATTAATATAATAAGGTGTAGTTCGGCCGCCCGCAGCATTGCCCCAATGGCAGCCACCATTTCGAAGCCGCCGAAGTAGCGAATGATGGTGGCCGCGTCGGCACCGTGTTCGCGCAGATAAGGTTTGGCCTGCTCAACAGCCTTGCTGAGCACCTCGTACTTATGGTGCACGCCGGGCATGCCCAGTCCTGCACCGGCACCGATGCACTGTTCGAGAGGCACGTCGCCAAACAGATGGAGCCAGATGCTCGACGGCGATGTGTTGGCAATGCCCATCTCGCCGATGCACAGCACTTGGCACCCTTCGGCATGACAGTCGTCGACGAGGTCGATGCCCACTTGCAGCGCCTGCTCGTATTCCTGTTCGGTCATGGCCGGCTCGTAGAGGAAGTTGCGCGTGCCACGGGCAACCTTCCGGTCGATGATGCCCTCGACGCCCGACAAGTCGTAGTCGACGCCCACGTCGACGATGCGTAGCTTGAAGCCGTGCTGTCGGCAGAACATGTTGACGCCACCGCCACCGCGTGTGAAGTTAATCATCTGTTGCCAGGTGACTTCGCGCGGACTGACACTCACGCCTTCGCGCTCGATGCCGTGGTCGCCGCCCAACAGCAGGTGGCAGGGATGATTGAGGGTGGGCGAGAGCGTCTGCTGAATCAGGCACACTCTCATGGCCAGCTCTTCCAGTCGGCCCAGCGAGCCTTTGGGTTTGTTCAGGTTGTTGATTTTGTCCTGAATATCGCGGCGCATGGCCTCGCTGATATAGTCTATCTTAAAAGTCTTCATAGCTATTTGATTTTCACCGGTATGCCACTCACCATGAGCACCACCTCGTCGGCTTTTGAGGCCACGTATTGGTTCATCCAGCCTTCGAGGTCGGTAAACCGGCGCTGCACGGCATCGGGGCTGACGCCGCCCGAGCCAATCTCGTTGGTCACGAAGATGAATGTGGCGTCTTGGCTGGTCAGCAGGTCGAACTCCTGCTTCAGTGCGCCGAGGGCGTCGTCGACGCTGGGCTGTTCCCAATCGGCCTTGCTGCGGTCGAAGAAGAAGTTGGTGCACCAGAGCGTGATACAGTCGACCAGCACCACACGTCCGGCCACGTTGTGTCGGCTTAGCCACTTCTCTTCCTCAATGTTGGTCCAGTTGGCGCCGCGCCGCTGCTGGTGCATGATGACGCGCTGCCGGAACTCGTCGTCCCAGATGTGTGCTGTGGCCATGTAGATAGGATGGTCGCTAAGCGACAGGGCCAGTTGCTCGGCATGTAGGCTTTTTCCCGAACGCTGTCCGCCTGTGATGAGTATAATCTTTTTCATTGCTGCAAAATTAACAATATTTTTTCGATTTTTGTACAAGAGTAAAAAAAAAAGTGTAACTTTGCAGCGATTTTTAAACATAACTTCAATAATAATGAAAAAACTCTTACTTATGTTTGCTGTTGCCGCTATGTCGGCACAGACTGTTTCGGCTCAGGCACTTGAGCCCAGTTCTACTTGGGATAACTGGTACATCGGCATCAACGGTGGCGTTGATTCGAAAACCATCCACAACTCTAAGCGTATGGCACTGAACTCTCACGCCGGTCTGCGCATCGGTCGCAACTGGACTCCGGTGGCCGGCTGGTTGGTTGAGGGAACCGTCTTCTTCCGCGACCGCGACTTTGGTTGCAGCCCCACATTCATCAAGTCGGCTTCTGCCGAACTGCTCGGAACCATCAATTTCTCCAACTGGTTTGGTGGTTACAAAGGTCAGCCCCGCTGCTTTGAAGTGATTGGTCTGTATGGTATCGGTTTCAACCACGTGTTTGGCGATGCCGTGAAGCACACCGACCTCGTGTCGAAGATTGGTTTCGACCTGGCTGTCAACCTCGGCCAGAAGCGTGCTTGGCAGATTTATGTGGAGCCCGCCATCAACTACAACCTCGAGTCGCCCGGCAACGTGCAGTACAACCTCAACCACTCTGCCCTGCAGCTGTCGGTTGGTGTGAACTACAAGTTCGGCAACTCTAACGGCACCCACAACTTTGCACTTGCTCAGCTGCGCGACCAGGCCGAAATCGACCAGCTCAACGCCAAAATCAACGAGCTGCGTGGCGACAACGCTGCCAAGGACCGCACCATTGCCAACGACCAGGAAGAGATTGTCCAGCTGAAGAAGGCCCTCAGCGACGAGATGAACAAGAAGCCTCAGACCATGCAGAAGGTTGTGAAGCAGGTGGTGAACAACGTGCTGCAGCCCACTGTCATCTTCGGTCAGGGCAAGAGCACCGTCGACGCTGCTCAGATGGCCAGCGTGGCTATGGTGGCTAAGTATATGAAGAACCACCCCGAGTCTAAGATTCTCATCAAGGGCTATGCTTCGCCCGAGGGCAATCCCGAGCTGAACCAGCGCCTGTCGGAGGCTCGTGCCAACAGTGTGAAGAACGCTCTGGTGAAGCGCTACGGCGTTGCTGCCAGCCGTCTGGAAGTGAAGGGCATGGGTGCTACCGACGAACTGTTCGACGAGGTAGACTTCAACCGCGTGGCTACCTTCACCGACACCACGAAGTAAGCAACCGCTTTACACCACTTATACAAAGTTCCCCCGCTTCAGGCAGACGAAGCGGGGGCTTTTTTTGTTTTGTTGTCGCGTTTAATAAGCGTCAGAAACCATAAAGACTATTTTTACTGCCCGTCTGCACTAAAAACCCCGTGTAAAAGGTGTGTAGTCTCAGAAAAAATGCTTAAATTTGCATCCTAAAACACAACGAACGGAAAAAATGAAAATAGGAGATAAAGTAAGATTTCTGAGTGAGATAGGAGGCGGCCGCGTGGCAGGCTTCCAAGGCAAGAACGTGGTGCTGGTGGAAGACGAAGACGGTTTTCAGGTGCCCATGCAGACGAGCGAGGTGGTGGTCGTTGGCGACGAGAGCTACGACACCAGTCGCCTGGTGGAAGGCAAGCAGCAGGCTGCTGCCCAGAAGAAAGTGCAGGAGCCAGAACCGGCCGACCGCCCCGTGACGTTCAAGGCACCCGTAGAAGAGCGCAAGGGCGGCGAGCGCCTGTCGGCCTATCTGGCATTCGTGCCCATCGACGTGAAGGAACTGTCGCAAACGCGCTTCGAAGCCTATTTCGTCAACGACTCCAACTACTACATGCGCTTCACCTATCTCTCGGCCGAAGGCAACGGCTGGCGGCTGAGAACCACGGCCGAGGTGGAGCCCAACACCAAGCTCTTCATGGAAGAGTTCGGGCGCGAGAGCCTGAACGAGCTGGAGCGCGTGGCCCTGCAGATAGTGGCCTACAAGCGCGACAAGCCTTTTCTGCAGAAGCCCGTTGTCGACGTGCAGCTGCGCATCGACGGGGTGAAGTTCTACAAGCTGCACACTTTCCAGTCGAGCGACTTCTTCGAGCAGCCCGCACTCGTCTATACGCTGGTGGAGAACGACCAGGCCGTGCGCCCCTTGGTGGTCGACGCCCAGCAGCTGAAGCAGGAGATGTATCAGAAGAAAGACGAAGACAAGCCCAAGCGCCCCTTGGTGAGCCCCGCCAGAAAAGAGGGCGAGCCCGTGGTGGTCGACCTGCATGCCGACGAACTGCTGGAGACCACCAGTGGCATGTCGGCCAGCGACATCCTGAACTATCAGCTCGACGTGTTCCGTCGCACGCTGCATGAGTACGAGAAGAAGAAAGGCACCAAGATAGTGTTCATACACGGCAAGGGCGAAGGCGTGCTGCGCCGGGCGCTTATCAACGACCTGCAGTATCGCTTCAAGCGCTACACCTATCAGGACGCTTCGTTCCAGGAATACGGCTACGGTGCCACCCAAGTGACCATCAAGTAAAGAAAGAATAAGAAAAGCTATGAAATACGGATTTGTGAAAGTGGCTGCTGCCGTGCCGTCGGTGCGCGTGGCCGATGTAGACTACAATGTAGAACAACTGGAGAAGATGATTGCTCAGGCCGATGAGCAAGGCGTGGAGATTGTCGTGTTTCCCGAACTTTGTATCACAGGCTACACTTGTCAGGACCTGTTCCGACAGGACCTGCTGCTCGACAAGTCCGACGAGGGCTTGCTGCAGTTGCTGGCCTTCACGCAGAAGCTCGACGTCATTGCCATCGTGGGACTGCCCGTGCGCGTGGGGTCGTTGCTCTACAACTGCGCCGCAGTGGTGCAGCGAGGCACCATCCTGGGCCTGGTGACCAAGACCTATCTGCCCAACTACAATGAGTTCTACGAAAAGCGCTGGTTCGCTTCGGCGCCCGACCTGCTGCCGCAGACCATCTATCTGGCTGGTAGTCCTATCCAGATTTCCAACGAGCCGCTGGTGTTCCAGACGGCCGACGGCGTGCGCTTCGGCGTGGAAATATGCGAAGACGTGTGGGCACCGCTGCCGCCGAGCAACAACTTGGCATTGGCCGGCGCCGACATCATCTTCAACCTCTCGGCCACCGACGAAGTGTCGGGCAAGCACCGCTATCTGCTCTCGCTGCTGGGACAGCAGAGCGCCCGCACGCTGAGTGCCTATGTCTATGCCAGCTGTGGTTTCGGCGAGAGCACGCAAGACGTGGTCTATGGCGGCAATGCCATCGTCTACGAAAACGGCCACCTTCTGGCCGAAGGCAGTCGCTTCTCGTTCGAACCGCAGATGAAGGTGGCACAGGTCGACGTGGAGCGTCTGCGCTCCGAGCGCCAGAACAACACCACCTTCCGCACGGCACAAGACGGTGCCGCGGCGCGGTATGTCAATGCAAAGCCCATTGCTCAGCGCGAGTTTGAACTCGTCCGCCCCATCAATCCGCATCCCTTCATCCCCGCCGAAGACAGCATGACCGAGAGCTGCGAGGAGATACTCAACATTCAGGTGGCCGGTCTGGCCAAGCGCCTGCACCACACCGGCTGCCGCAAGGCAGTAATAGGCATCAGCGGCGGTCTCGACTCCACGCTGGCACTGCTCGTCGTGGCCCGCACGTTCGACAAGTTGGGGCTCGACCGCAGCGGCATCGTCGGCGTGACAATGCCCGGCTTCGGCACCACCGACCGCACCTATCAGAATGCCCTCAACCTCATGCGGTCGCTGAACATCACCATGCGCGAAATCAGCATTGCCAAGTCGGTGACGCAGCATTTCGAGGACATCGGCCACGACATGGCCAACCACGATGCCACCTACGAGAACGGACAGGCCCGCGAACGCACGCAGATACTGATGGACATTGCCAATCAGGTGGGCGGACTCGTCATCGGCACGGGCGACCTTTCGGAACTGGCCTTAGGCTGGTGTACCTACAACGGCGACCACATGGCGATGTACGGCGTCAACGCCGGCGTGCCGAAGACGCTCATTCAATACATCATTCGCTACATTGCCCAGCTGCCCGACTTCAAGGCTCAGCACGACACACTCATCGATGTGGTGGAGACGCCCATCAGTCCCGAGCTGATTCCGGCCGACGAGCAGGGCAATATCAAGCAGAAGACCGAAGACCTCGTGGGCCCCTACGAGCTGCACGACTTCTTCCTCTACTACTTCCTGCGCCACGGCTTTGCGCCGGCCAAGATTTTCATCATGGCCCGGAAAGCCTTTGCCGGTCGCTATTCCGACGAAGTGCTGAAACACTGGCTCACGACGTTCTGTCGCCGTTTCTTCAGTCAGCAGTTCAAGCGTTCGTGTCTGCCCGACGGTCCGAAGGTGGGTGGCGTCAGCTTGTCGCCAAGAGGCGACTGGCGCATGCCGAGCGATGCGGCCAGTGCGTTGTGGCTGAATGAGTGCGAAAGGCTTTAATCCTTCTACAAGGCCATGAAGTATGCTCAGCGCAAGGGTGGGGCAAGGGTGGGTGTGCCCAGCCAGGCATCGGCCAAAGACGGCCTGTTCGTCAACGACCGAGCGAAATGAAATAGCCCAAACGATAGAGATTGAAAACCGTAAGACTGGGGTGGCGGCTGCACAGCAGCTTCCGCTCCAGTTTTCCGAATAGCCTGTGCCACAGGCGGATGGCCCACTTCACGGGAGCGATGTGTATGTTGTCGACAAACGTGATGAGTCCGTTATAGCCGCGCAGTTCACTGCGAAATTGGTAGAGGGTGCGCAGGCCTTCTTCGGTTTTACTGACGAAAGCAATATTCTCCTCGAAGTCGAAAAATCCCGTGGGGTTGTCTAAATGGCTGATAGCGATGCCCGCTTTTTGCAGTTGTTTTCCCAAAAAGACGTCTTCGTAGCCGTAGTGGTGGAAGCGTTCGTCGAACGGATACTTGAGCATGAGGTCACGGCGTACAAAGATATTGCAGGTGTGAAAATGCATGAAAGGCCGTTTGGCACGCTGCTCGGCTGTGTGCATGTGCGCATTGGCCTTCTCGTAGCGGTAGCGAAGATTCGACGCTTCGCACGTGCCCACGATATAACCGCCGTAGGCAATGTCGGAAACGTCGCTTTCCATATAGTTCTTGACAAACTTGTCGCTGGGTATGCTCATGTCGCAGTCGAGGAAAAGCAGCCATTCGAAGCGACTTTGCTGGGCCAAGAAGTTGCGAATGCAGGCCCGTCCAACGTTCTGCTTGCGAGGCAGATAGGTGCAGTGGGGCCATTGAGCAATGCGTGCGTTGGCTTTCAGAGCTTCCTCGTCGGTCGTGCCGTCCTCGGCTACTACCACCTCGAAGTCGATGCCTAAAAGGCCCGCTTGCTTGCAGAGTTCCTCGACTAAGCCGGTGCAAACGTGGTTATAGGCAGGTATCAAGATAGATATTTCATGCTTCATAGGGCACAAAAGTACAAAAAAAGTTTGGAGTTCGCAAATTTTTTCGTACCTTTGCACCCGCTTCTACGAGATAGGGGCATGAAATTCAAATTAATCATTCAAAAATTAAACATTTAAATTAAATGGCAACAAAAATCAGATTGCAGCGCGGTGGTCGTAAAAGCTATGCTTTCTACAGCATCGTTATCGCCGACGCTCGTGCACCACGTGATGGTCGTTTCACTGAGAAGAT
>CAMOTK010000048.1 GCA_946625715.1 uncultured Prevotella sp.
CCCTCTGAGGCCAGCGTGGCTTGTTCCACTGCCATTGCCCTTGAGTGGGATGCCGCCTTCAGAAACATGAACGACCCCAGTGGCCGCGCCGTCAAAGGTGTGCATGTGCAAGCCTACTGATGAAGAAGTCGCGTGAAAAGCGAAAATAAATTTGGCTTTTCACGCGACTTTTCGTATCTTTGCACACGAAATCACTAAAAATGCAATGGAGCAAGAATTTGAAATGATTGCCAAGACGTTCATGGGACTGGAACCTGTACTGGCAAAAGAACTGACCCAACTGGGGGCAAACAACGTGGAAATAGGTAGACGCATGGTGTCGTTTACGGGTGACAAAGAGATGATGTATCGGGCCAATTTCGCCTTGCACACAGCCATCAAAATCCTGAAGCCCATCAAGCACTTCAAGGCAAAGAGCGCCGACGACGTCTACGAAGAAATCAAGAAAATAGACTGGACCGACTATCTCGACAACGAGCACACGTTCGCTGTCGACGCCGTGGTGTTCTCTGAAGAGTTCCGCCACTCGAAGTTCGTCAGCTATAAAGTGAAGGATGCCATCGTCGACCAGTTTCGCAGCAAGACGGGCAACCGGCCCAACATCTCTATCAGCAATCCCGACCTGCGACTGCACATCCATATTGCCGAAGACCACTGCACGCTGTGCCTCGACTCCAGTGGCGAGTCGCTCCACCGGCGCGGCTACCGACAGGAGAGCGTCGAGGCACCGCTCAACGAGGTGCTCGCTGCCGGCATGATTCTCATGACGGGCTGGCAGGGCGACACCGACTTCATTGACCCCATGTGCGGCTCGGGCACACTCCTCATCGAGGCGGCCCTCATTGCCCGCAACATGGCACCAGGACTCTTCCGCAAGTCGTACGCCTTCGAGAAGTGGGCCGACTTCGACGCCGAACTGTTCGACCGCATCTACAACGACGAATCGCAGGAGCGCGAGTTCAAGCACCACATCTATGGCTACGACGTAGACATGAAAGCCGTGAACACGGCCCGACTGAACGTGCGGGCTGCCGGACTGACCGACTGCATCACCATCGAGAACCAGGACTTCAAGGACTTCCAACAGCCCAAGGAGAAGAGCATCATGGTGACCAACCCGCCCTACGGCGAGCGCATCTCCACACCCGACCTGCTGGGCACCTACCGCATGATTGGCGAGCGCCTGAAGCATCAGTTCCAGGGCAACGACGCCTGGATTCTGAGCTACCGCGAAGAGTGCTTCGAGCAGATTGGCTTGAAGCCCAGCATCAAGTATCCGCTCTTCAACGGCTCGCTGGAGTGCGAATTCCGCAAGTACCAGCTGTTCGACGGCAAGCTGCGCGAGTTCCGTAAGGACGGCGGCGTGGTGAAGACCGACGACGAGAAGCGCCAGATGGCCGAGAAGCACCGTTTCAAGAAGAACCGCGACTTTAAGCAGCGTCTGGACGAACAGACCGAGAACGAAGAGGGCGACATTCTCTCGTTCACCTTCCACCGCCACGACCTCAAGGGCGACCGCGAATATCGGAAGCCCCGTGAACCGCGCGAAGAAAGAGGCCAGAAGGACTTCCGCGACAATAGGAAGTCGCGCCCATCGAGAGATTATAAGAGCAGTCCCAACCGTGGCGGTCACGAGCGTTTCGACCGCAGCGGCAAGGGCAAAGGGTTCAACAAACCACGTAGACGCTTCGACGACCATGACGACGAGTAAGTTTTTCCGCATCTTTTGTCTATTCTTACTATCCCTTTCGTTGACGACCATGAGTGCCCAGAAACAGTTGTTTACCCTCGAAGACCTGAACTTCGGCGGCAAGAACTTCCACAACCTGCGCCCGCAGAATCTGTTTCTCACTTGGTGGGGCGACCAGTTGATGTATCAGGACGCTGAGGAAGGGGGCATCATCGACAAAAAGGGCAATAAGAAGAAGTGCTTCGACCTGGAGCGCATCAACTTCCTGCTCACGGCGTCGACCGACGTTGAGAAGCGCGTGCTGCGCTCGGCCTACTACGCCGAATATCCCTATCCCGACCAGCCGGTCGTGCTGCTGAAGAATGTAAAGATGCAGATGCTCTACAACTGGCAGACCGAGAAGAGCGACTGGGTGCAGACGCTCGAAGGCGCCACCGTGACGAAGTGGAGCAAGGACTCGCGCGCACTGGCCTACAAAAAGGCCGACCACCAGCTCTACGTGCGCGATGCCGACGACAACGAAACAAAGCTGACCACCGACGGCTCGCGCGAGATTGTCTACGGCGAGGCCGTCCACCGCAATGAGTTCGGCATCAACGAAGGTCTCTTCTGGAGTCCCGACGGCCAACGACTGGCTTTCTACCGCATGGACCAGTCGATGGTGACCGACTATCCGCAGGTAGACATCGACCCGCGTATTGCCGAAATGCAGCCCGACAAATACCCCATGGCGGGCATGACGTCGCACAAGGTGACGGTAGGCATCTACGACCTGCGCACACACCAGACGGTCTATCTGAAAGCGGGCGACCCCACCGACCGCTACTTCACCAACATTGCGTGGAGCCCCGATGCCAAAACCATCTATATGTTTGAGCTCAACCGCGACCAGAACGACTGTCGGTTGGTGAGCTACGACGCTACGACGGGCGACCGCCAGACAGAACTCTACCGCGAGACAAGCGACAAGTATGTGGAGCCGCAGACACCCATTCTGTTCCTGCCCTGGGACGCTACGAAGTTCATCATGCAAAGCCAGCGCGACGGCTACAACCACCTCTATCTGTTCGACCTCAAAACGAAGAACATCCAGCAGCTCACCAGCGGCTCATGGGTGGTCATGGATGTACTGGGCTTCAATGAAAAGCAGAAGAGCATCGTCATTGCCAGCAACGAGAAGCACCCGCTGCAGCGCAACCTCTACGCCGTCAGTCTGAAGACGCTGAAGCGCACGCCGCTCGACAACGGCGAGGGTTACCACCGCGGACAACTCTCGGCCACCGGCCTGCTGCTCTACGACAAGTGGACAACGCCCACAACGCCCAACACCATCGACCTTGTAGACTTGTCGAAGGTCAAAGGTCAAAGGTCGGAAGCACTAACCCTACTCCAGTCGGCCGACCCCTGGCAGGCCTATGTGGTGCCACAGTATGAGAGCGGCAGCATCAAGGCAGCCGACGGCACAACCGACCTTTACTACCGAATGGTGAAGCCCCACGACTTCGACCCCACGAAGAAATACCCCACGGTGGTCTACGTTTACGGCGGTCCCCACGCCCACTGCGTCGAGGCTTCGTGGCACTGGCAGAGTCGTTCGTGGGAGACCTACATGGCACAGAAGGGCTACATCGTCTTCATACTCGACAACCGCGGTTCGGAAAATCGCGGACTGGCCTTCGAGCAGGCCACCTTCCGCCAGCTCGGACAGGTGGAGATGCAGGACCAGATGCAGGGCGTGGCGTTCCTGAAGAGTCTGCCCTACGTAGATGCCGACCGTCTGGGCGTACACGGCTGGTCGTTTGGCGGCTTCATGACCATCTCGCTCATGCTCAACTACCCCGATGTGTTCAAGGTAGGTGTGGCCGGCGGCCCCGTCATCGACTGGAAATGGTATGAGGTGATGTACGGCGAGCGCTATATGGACACGCCCGAGCAGAATCCCGAAGGCTACGCCAAGTCGTCGCTCATCAACAAAGCCGGCCAACTGAAGGGCAAGCTCCAGATTATCATTGGCTACAACGACCCCACCTGCGTGCCCCAACACGCGCTGTCGTTCCTGAAAGCATGCGCCGAGGCTGGCACGCAGCCCGACTTCTTTGCCTATCCTGGCGAAGGTCACAACATGATGGGCCACAACAGCGTGCATCTGCACGAGCGCATCACCCAGTACTTTGAAGACTATCTGAAAAAATAATAAGAAGAACAATGCAAAACGCATTGACGGGCATCCCGAAACAGGATGCCCGTCAATGCGTTTTGCTATACTACAATGTTAGAACTTAGCCATCTTGATGGCCACCACAGCACACTCGTCGCCCTTGTTGCCCAATCGGCCGCCTGCACGGTCCTTGGCCTGCTGCAGGTCGTTGGTGGTCAGGAGTCCGTAGACCACGGGGATGTTGTTGGTAGCGTTGAGGTGGGCAATGCCCTGAGTGACACCGGCACAGATGTAGTCGAAGTGGGGCGTTTCGCCACGGATGACGCTGCCGAGGATGATGACGGCATCGTAGCCGTCGTTGAGCGTCATCTGGCGTGCGCCGTAGACGAGCTCGAACGAGCCGGGGACGGTCTTCACGTGGATGTTCTCAGGCAGTGCGCCGTGCTTCTCGAGCGTCGACACGCAGCCTTCGAGCAGTGCGCCCGTAATTTCCGGATTCCACTCAGCCACAACGATGCCGAAAATCATGTTCGACGCATCGGGCACCTGTGCGCTATTGTACTCTGAAAGGTTTTTAGTTGCCATTAATTGTCAATTATCAATTCTCAATTGTCAATTATTTACACCGTTCAATGTACTCGTCGATGGTCTGATACTGCATGGAGTTGAAGTACTTCTCCTTGATAGTCTGATAGAGCTTCAGAGCCTCGTCCTTCTTGTTCTGGCTCTCCAGAATCTGTCCGGCCTGGATGAGGAAAGTGGGCGAGAGCGAGTTGTTGTCGGCCTTCTCGGCAGCCTTCTTCAGCGTGCTGACGGCCTTGTCGAGCTGGTTCAGGTGTGCATAGACGTTGCCCAGGGCACCGAGAGCTGCGGGCGAAATCATCTGGTCGTCCTTGGCGTCGAACTTCTCAATATACTGAGCAGCTTCCTGCCACTTGTCGAGGTTGGCATAGCACAGACCGGCATAGAGGTTGGCCAGGTTGCCTGCATCGGTAGAGCTGTACTCGTCGGCAATCTTCACAAAGCCGGCATAGCCCGTGCTGTCACCCTTCAGTGCCTTCTCGAACTGCTGCGTCTGGAAGTAGTCCTGTCCCTTGGCGAGGATGGTGCTTGCCTTCTGTTCGTTCGGCGTGGCCACATACGTATTGTAGAGCACGCAGCCAGCAATGATTACAACGAGTGCAATCACTGCGCCGATAATCATTTTCTTGTTCTTGACAAAAAATTCTTCACTCTTGCTGAGGGTCTCTTCCACCTCGGGAGCACCCTGATTTTTCTTAATGTCTGCCATTTTTATTGTATTGTTTTTTTAGTTTCGCTATTTTTTGCGCGGCAAAATTACTGATTTTTTTGCATATTCAGAAATTTATTGGTAACTTTCTTCGTTTTTGGCAAGAAAAGCCGTAACTTTGCAGTCAAATCAAGCGATGATACTCGAAAAATTAGCCATCATCAACTACAAAAACATTCCCGAAGCGACACTTCAGCTGTCGCCGAAGATGAATGTGTTCGTCGGGCACAACGGTGTGGGTAAGACCAACGTGCTCGATGCCGTCTATTTCTTATCGTTCTGCCGTTCGGCCAGCACGCCCATGGACTCGCTGGTCATACGCCACGAGCAGGACTTCTTCGTGCTGGAAGGCGACTATTCCGACGATGTACACATCTATTGCGGCATGAAACGGGGCACGAAGAAACACTTCAAGCGCAACAAAAAAGAGTATCGCCGACTGTCGGAGCACATCGGTCTGATTCCCGTGGTGCTCGTATCGCCCAGCGACACGCTGCTGATAGAAGGGGGCAGCGAGGAGCGCCGCCGACTGATGGACGTGGTCATCTCGCAGATGGACCGCAGCTACATTGAGGCGCTGAACCGCTACAACAAAGCCTTGCAGCAGCGCAACACCATGCTGAAGATGGAAGACCAGGAGCCCGACCCGGAGCTGATGGCCCTGTGGGAAGAGCAGATGGCCCACGAGGGCGAGATTATCTACCATAAGCGCGACGCGTTTGTGCGCGAGCTGGTGCCTATTTTCCAAGAATACTATCGCATTATTTCCGGCGAACGCGAGGCGGTGTCGCTCAGCTACACGTCGCACTGCCAGCGCGGTCCGCTGCTCGACGTCATTCAGCGCGACCGGCTGAAGGACCGCGCCGTGGGCTACTCGCTGCACGGTGTTCACCGCGACGACCTTGAGATTCTCATGGGGGGCCACCAGATGAAGCGCGAAGGGTCGCAAGGCCAGCTGAAGACGTTTGTCATTGCCCTGAAACTGGCGCAGTTCGAGTTTCTGAAACGTTCGGGCAACAAGACCACTCCCCTACTCCTGCTCGACGACATCTTCGACAAGCTCGACGCCCAGCGTGTGGAGCAGATTGTGCAGTTGGTGTCGGGCGACAGCTTCGGCCAGATTTTCATTACCGACACCAACCGCGACCACCTCGACCAGATACTCAGTCGGGGTACGGTGGACTATAAACTCTATCACGTAGAAAACGGAGAAATCAGCGAGCACGATGTTTAGGAAAGACGTTAAGGGCATCAGGGAACTGATACTGCGCAACCTGCGCGTACAGGGTCTGGAGACGCCGCTTTTGCAGAAGCGACTGGTCGACGCGTGGCCCGAGGTGGCCGGACAGGCCATTGCCCGCTACACGCGCGACGTGAGAATCTTCAACCAGACGCTCTTCGTCAGTCTGTCGTCGCCAGCGCTGAGGGCCGACCTGAGCATGCGGCGCGAAGAATTTGTGCGCCGACTCAACGAGGTGGTCGACGCACAAATCATTTCCGATATCCGTTTTCAGTAAGCTACCATTACTTTTTCTTCGGTTTTCCCTTCTGCCGCGGCTCGGCCTTGGGGAAAGCACGGCCTTCCCTGAAGACTTTCAGCGTCTGCAGGATAGTGGGGTCGCTCTCGTTGAGGAACTCCGTCCAGGCCTGCTCGTCGAGCATGTTGTAGATGATGCGGCTGAGCAGATAACGCTGCAGGAGATTGTAGGACTTCTGAATCATGAGGTTGCGCCGCTTCAGTCCCTGCTTGTCGGCGTAGGTTGCAAACTTGTCGACCAGGTTCTGACGCTTCAGATATTGCTCAAGCGACCGGCTGTCGGTGAACTCGCGCATCTTCTGGCGGTTGGCGTCGGTGTAGTCGAAGGCAAACTGCAGGATAAGTCCCGAGACGGCGGCTTCCTTATAATAAGAGGTGATGCCGAGCGTGTCTTCAGGCACGAAGATGTCGGGCGTGATGCCACCGCCGCCATAGACCGTTCGGCCTCCCACGGTGTGATAGCCGGGGCCTGTGTGCTTGATGCTGTCTTGCGAGAAGAACTCGCCGTGCTCGTAGCGAGCCAGCAGGTCGCCCTCGTAGTCCTTGTCGTCGCCAGTGTTATAGGGTTTCTGTATGCAGCGGCCCGAGGGCGAATAGTAGCGGGCGATGGTGAGGCGAACGAGCGAACCGTCCTTGAACTCCAACGGCTGCTGCACGAGGCCCTTGCCAAACGAGCGTCGGCCAATGATGGTGCCGCGGTCGTTGTCCTGAATGGCACCGGCCAGAATCTCGCTGGCCGAGGCCGACACCTCGTCGATGAGCACCACGAGGGGCATCTGCTGATAGCTGCCGCGGCCGTCGCTGCGATAGTCGGTGCGCTGGGCGCGGCGACCCTGGGTGTAGACAATGAGGCGCCCCTTGGGCAGGAACTCGTTAGCAATCTGCACGGCCGACTCAAGATAGCCGCCAGTGTTGCCGCGCAGGTCGAGCGTCAGGTTCGAGAAGCCCTCTTGCGACAGGCGTGCCAGTGCGATGAGCAGTTCGGGATAGGTCTTATCGCCAAAGTTCTTGATTTTGATGTAGCCCGTATGTTCGTCGAGCATGGTCACCACGGTGACGCTCTTCATGGGTATTTCACCGCGCGTGACGGTAATCTCCTTCACCTTCTTCTCACCATAGCGCAGGATGCCCAGGCGCACCTTGGTGTCCTTGGGGCCCTTCAGCCGATGGATGGCTTCCTCGTTGGTCACCTTCTTGCCCACAAACAGCTCGCCGTCGACGGTGACAATCTTGTCGCCCGCCAAGATGCCGGCACGCTCCGACGGGCCGTTGCTGATGACGTTTTGCACGTGGATGGTGTCTTTGCGGATGTTGAACTCCACGCCGATGCCCGAGAACGAGCCCCGCAGGTCGTCTTCGGCCGTCTGTCGGTCCTTGGCGGAGATATAGACCGAGTGCGGGTCGAGTTCAGAAAGAATCTGCGGCACGGCCTTCTCCACGATGTCGTTCACGTCGACGGTGTCGACATAGCGGTCGTCGATGATGTGGAGCAGGTTGTTCAGCTTGTTGCCGCCCGTATTGATGATGCTCAGGTGCTGTCCCGAGAAGCGATTGGCATAGAAGGTGCCAATCAGGATGCCGATGGCCACGCAGAGTGCGAGCCAAAGCGGCGAGAGTCGGTTTTTGTTGTTGCTCATAGGTTTATGCTTCCAGATAGACCACTTCGATGCCTGCCCGTTCCAAGAGTTCGATGCCGTCGGTCAGTCGGTATTTCTCGCCGTAGACCACGCGCTTGATGCCAGCCTGAATGATGAGTTTGGCACACTCGATGCAGGGCGATGCGGTGATGTAGATGGTGGCGCCGTCGGAGTTGTTGCCCGAGCGTGCCAGTTTGGTGATGGCGTTGGCCTCAGCATGCAGCACGTAGGGCTTCGACACGTTGTTGTCGTCTTCGCACACGTTTTCAAAACCAGTGGGCGTGCCGTTGTAGCCGTCGCTGATAATCATCTTGTCTTTCACCACGAGGGCGCCCACTTGCCGGCGCTGACAATAGCTGTTTTCAGCCCAGATGCGGGCCATGCGCAGGTAGCGGCTGTCGAGTTTCTCTTGTTTGTCGTTCATTGTTTCTGTGGTTTTATTCCGTTTCGTTTCAACAGTGCCTCGATGGTGGGCTCGCCGCCACGGAAGCGCTTGTAGAGCGTCATGGGGTTTTCGGTGCCGCCCCGGCTCAGAATCTCGTCGCGGAAGCGCTGTGCCGTCTTCTGGTTGAAGATGCCCGTGCGCTTGAACACCGCGAAGGCGTCGGCATCGAGCACTTCGGCCCACTTGTAGCTGTAGTAGCCTGCGGCATAGCCACCGGCCATGATGTGTGAGAACTGCACGGTCATGCACGTCTCGGGTAGCTGACGGCCGAGTATGGCTTTCTTCCAGGCCTGCTTCTCGAAGCTGACGATGTCCTCGTCGAAGGCGTCTTTCTTGGTGTAGTAGGCCATGTCGAGCAGGCCGAAGCTCACCTGTCTGAGACAGGCCGTGGCGGCCATGAAGTTGCGGCTCTTGCGTATGCGGTCGATGAGTTCGTCGGGCATGGGCTCGCCCGTCTGATAGTGGAAGGCGAAGGTGCGCAGGAAGTCGCGCTCTACGGCGTAGTTCTCCATGAACTGCGAGGGCAGCTCTACGAAGTCCCACCACACGTTGGTGCCCGAGAGGCTCTCGAAGCGGGTGTTGGCAAACATGCCGTGGAGCGAGTGGCCGAACTCGTGCAGGAAGGTTTCCACCTCGCCGAGCGTCAGCAGTGCGGGCTTCTCGGCCGTGGGCTTCGTGAGGTTCATGACCACCGACACGTGTGGACGGTTGTTGACGCCCTTGCGGTCTATCCACTGCCCCTGGTACTCGGTCATCCAGGCGCCGCCCTGCTTGCCCTGTCGGGGGTGGAAGTCGGCGTAGAACACGGCCAGGAACGAGCCGTCTTTGTCGAACACCTCGTAGGCCTTCACGTCGGGGTGATAGACGGGTATGTCTTTATTCTCGCGGAACGTGATGCCATAGAGCCTTCCGGCCAGGCCAAACACGCCGTCGATGACGCGCGAGAGTTCGAAGTAGGGCCGGAGCATCTCGGCGTCGAGGTTGTATTTCTCGAGCTTCAGCTTATGACTGTAGAAACTCTGGTCCCACGGCTCGAGTTTGAAATCGCGGCCTTCGTACTTGCGAGCCATGCGCGCCACGGCCTTCTGCTCCTTCTCGGCCGCAGGCTTATAGGCCTCAATCAGGTCGTCGAGCAGGCGGTAGACGCGCTTCACCGAGCCAGCCATGCGGTGTTCCAGCACATAGTCGGCGTAGGTCTTGTAGCCGAGCAGCTGTGCCAGTTCGCGGCGCAGATTGACGAGGCGCTTGCAGATATTGATGTTGTTTTCGGCGTTGTCGTGGGTACACTCGGTGTTCTTGGCCATATAGAGCTGGCGGCGCAGTTCGCGCTGGGTGCTATAGGTCATGAAGGGCGAGTAGCTGGGGAAGTCGAGGGTGATGACCCATCCGTCGAGCTGGCGGCTCTGGGCTTCCTGGCGTGCGGCGTCGATGGCCGTCTGGGGCAGTCCGTCGAGCTGTGCCTCGTCGGTGAGGTGCAGGGTGAAGGCCTTGTTCTCCTTGAGCAGGTTCTGCGAGAACTGCAGCGAAAGCATCGAGGCCTCTTCGGTGAGCTGGCGCAGACGCTCCTTGCCGGCCTTGTCGAGCAGTGCACCGCTGCGCACGAAGCCGTCGTAGCTCGTGTCGAGCAGTCGCTTCTCCTCGGGTGTGAGCTTGCGGTGGTGGCGGTGCACATACTTGATGCGCTCGAAGAGACGCTCGTTCAGCCGCACGTCGTTGGCGTGCTTGGTCAGTATGGGGCTCATCTTCTGTGCCAGGGCATCCATCTCGTCGTTGGTCTCGGCCGAGAGCAGGTTGAAGAACACGGTCGACACGCGGTCGAGCAGACCGTAGTAGTCGTCGGTGTCGTCGTCCTTGTTGAGCAGCGTATTGTCGAAGGTGGGCTTCTCGGGGTTGTTGATGGTCTTCTCTATCAGTTCGTCGTCGCGCCGGATGCCTTCCATGAAGGCCTCTTCGTAGTCTTCGAGACGAATCTTGTCGAACGGTGCCACGTCGTGGGGTGTGCCGTAGTCACCGAAAAAGGGGTTCTGTCGTGTAGTATTCTCTTGCTTCATAATGGGCCACAAAGTTACAAAAACTATTTCAAAGCTACAACACTTCGCCTAATAAAACGCCTCTTACCGCCATTTTTTTGACTTCGAAAAACAGGCGCCCATTAAGAAAAAAGCCGACAACATGCTTCGCGAGAAGGCCCGCGTTCTGAAAAAATTGTTCCTCGCCGCCAAATACGCGA
>CAMOTK010000049.1 GCA_946625715.1 uncultured Prevotella sp.
TCACATTACTTCATTTTTGCCCAAGAAATTCATCGAAAACTGTTTTTATTCATCTGCCGCTTTGGTTAGGCATACTTCACTCGTTGATACATTAGTATAAGCAAAAAGTGGATGCAGAACCCGGGTCTGCATCCACTTGCTATTTTGCGAAAATGCTGTCGGCTTACTGAGCGAAGGTGATAGTCATCTTCTGCGGGCGGAACTGGGTGCCGCCGCTGGTGCCGGTCCAGTCGTTGACGATGGTGAGCGACGTGCCGCTGGCGGTGGCGTAGAGCTGCTCGTTGCCGTTGGCATTCATTGTGTCGAGCTGGATGACCACTTTGGCAATGGCCTTCGTACCGGTGATGGTCAGCGTGTTCTTGGCATAGAGGCGAATGCCCTTGGTGCCATCGTAGAACTTCGGCGTGGTAGAGCCTTCACCCTTGCTGAAGGTGATTTTCGTGCCATCGGGGAGGGTGAGCTCGGTCACTTCCTGAGCATTGGTGTAGTTCTGGGCAGCGAAGTCTACTTCAACGGTGTTGTTCGAAGCGGTGACCTTCGTGTTGACGAGCGTCATGGTTGTGCCGTCGATGGTCTTTGTGACGTCGGTCTGGGGTGTCGGCGTGGGATCGGGCGTCTGGCCACCTTCGCCAGAGGCTTCGGTCTTGCCGTTGAGCGAGAAGAGGTAGGCTTCGCCCTGCGAGGTCTCGAGGGTGATGTCGCCGCTCTTGTTGGCGTACTTCATGATTTTACCGCAGATGACCACGTCGTCGCCCTGCTTCAGCAGCGTGCCGGCGGTGTACTTCTGGTTGCCCAGGTAGAGGGCGCGAAAGATGAGAAACTCGTTGGCAGCCTGACCGTCGTCGGAAATCTTGAAGGTGCCGTTGCCAAACTGTGTGCCGTAGTTCTCGGTGATGGTCGAAACCTTGCCAGCGATGTAGACCTCTTCGGTCTTGGCGCCAGCCTCCAGAGCGTTGGCAATCTGAGCGGCCTTCACGGCGTTGTAGGGGTTGGCCTTGGTGCCGTCGCCCTTAGCTTCGCCTGTGGGCACGGGTGTCGGGGTGGGATTTTCGCCACCGCTGCCCTTGGTGAGCTTCACGATGTAGTTGCCCTGTGCAATTTCGGGGATGATGGCGCCCGTGTTGGCGTTCTTGTACTTCATAGGCTGACCAACAACCACGACCTCGTCGCCAACGTTGATTTGTCCGGCCTCGGTGAAGTCGGTGTTGTTCAGGTTCTTGCCGCGGAAAATCTGTACCTCGTTCTGACCGTCGTCGGTGATGAAGTAGTCGATGTTCTTATACTTGGCAATGTCGGCTGCTGCGGTCTTGATGCTCTTAATCTTACCCTTCACGTAGTACCAGTCGGCCGAGGTCTCGCCTTCGCCTAAGGCGTCGATAATCTTCAGCATGTCGGCCACCGAGAGGGCGGTCTCAATGGTGTTCTTTGCACTGACGGCCGGTGCTTCGCCACCTTCGCTGGGCTTGGTGCCGAATTCCTTGTCGTCGATCTTGACGAACGATGTGTTCTTCAGACCGGGCTGGCTGAAGTAGGTGTCGATGTCGCCATAGAGCGTGACCTGCTTGCCAATGACGGTCTTGTTGTCGGCCAGGTTGATGGCAGTGCGCACAGCACCTACAGGCAGCTGGATGGGCATGCACTTCGACTGGTCGGTCTCGGTGGGTGTGGCAGCAATGTAGATGTTGCTGGCGATGGTGATCTGAGTGGGATCGGTGATGAACGTGTAGTCGGGGGCACCCGAGTTGGCGCCTACGATGTAGCCCGTCACCCAGCTGCCTGCGGCAGATGCTTTGGCGATGGCTTGTTCTACGGTGAGCGGTTCGGTCTCGGTGCCGTTGCCGGCAACGGTGCCTTCTGTGCCGCCGTTGTTGGCTTCTGGCCAAGCGTATGGCTCGGGCACGTCTTCACAGGCGGTGAATGTCATGGCAGCAAGTGCGATGGCCATGAAACTTCTGAAAATCTTTTTCATAATCTATCTTTTTGTTTTTTTGTTTCTGAATAAGATGGTGTTTACTTGACGAGCTCAACGTCGGCAGCGTCGCGGATGATGAACTCCCAGCTGTTGTTGTAGCGCTTCAGGATGCCGGTGATGTTCACCTTACCCTGCGGCAGCAGGTTGCCGGCGAACTTGGCATAGTTGCTGTTGTAGAGCATCACGCTGGTAGGCTGCTCGTTGAAGTACCACGACACGGAGTTGTTGTACTTGGCGTCGGCATATTTGGCATCGGCATTGAAGACAACGCTTACCGATGCTTTTTTCGTGCTGTCGTAGTAGGAGCCGTTCTTGAACGTGACGTTCTTCAGCACGCCCAGCTTGCCTGCGTCCTTATCCAGGCTCCAGGTGGTCTTCTGGTCGCCGTCGGCAAACACCTCGGGCACCATCTCCTCGCGCTTCTTCGTCTTGCCGGTGTAGGTGAAGTGCTGCTGCCAGAGTTTCTCGTTCATACGGCTGACGTAGGTCTGCTTCTTGTCGTCGGTGTAGGGTGTACCGATAACGGGATGGTAGCGGTAGTTGCCCACGTAGAGGCCCTTCAGCTCAACGATAATCTCGGCACCAAGCGGCATGTAGCCGAACAGGCCGCTTTGGTTGATAGAGATGCTGATGGCCGATGTCTCGTCTTGTATAGAGATTTCCTTGTACATGTTGCCTTCGATGTCGTTGCAGGTGATGTAGCCCTTGATTTGCAGGGGGTCGGTCACTTCGACGAAGGCTTCGCGATTGGTCGAGGTCATCAGCTGGTCGGGGAATTTCTCTTTCAGCTGCTGAATAGTGATGAGGTTGCTCTCGGTAATGTTCTTGTTACCAAAGACGTCAGAGGGCGTTACCGTGGGAGCGTCCCAGTCTTTCTGGCAGGCTGTGGTGAGCAGTGCTGCCAATGCTATTGCAAAATATTTGATAGTTTTCATACGTCTCTCTGATTAGGGGTTAGAACAGGTAAGTGATCATGAACATGCCGTTGATGCCGTTGGCATAGAACTTCTTCGGGTTCTTCTCGAACGAGTAGGTGCGCAGGGGCTGGCCTTGCTCGTCGACGTCGGTGCGGTTCTGCTCCATACCGCCGGTGCAGAACTGACGGTTGTTGAGCAGGTTGGTGAGCATCAGGTTCAGGCGCAGGCTGCGTCCGTGGCGCAGGTACATGCTCTTGCCGATAGAGGCGTTGAGCATGAAGGCACCCTTGCCGTGGGCCTGTTCGGGAATCGACGATAAGTCGATGTTGCCGTCGTTGTCCTTCTTGGCAGCGGCCGAGTAGCGGGTCACGGGCGAATAGTAGAGGTAGACCTTGTCGTAGTAGTTGCCGATGAGGTCGATGTACCAGCCATTGGCGTGGTAGCCCAAGTCGAGGCTGGCAGCCTTGAGGGGCACGCCGCCTTCGCGCATGCCTTTGTTATAGCAGATGTCGGTGTAGTACTTGCCATCTTCGGAGAGCATATACTGCACGTTGGCATTGTTGATGTACTTAGCCTCGGTCAGATAGCCTAAAGCCTTCAGGTTGAGCCAGTCGGTCAGCTTGAAGTTCATGCCCAGCTCCAGTCCGTAGTACTCCTTCTCGATGCCCGAGAGCGACACGTAGGTGAACGAGTGCTTGTGGTCCATGTAGAGCATGCTCGACTCGGTGACGTCGCTCGTGCGGTTGTAGAAGGCGTTGAGGCTGGCGTTGAGCCAAGAGGTCTGCAGCTGGTAGCTCAGCTCGGTAGAGAAGACTTCCTCGTTTTTCAGGTCTTTCACGAAGTCGTTGTTGATTTGAGCAGCAGCAAAGGCGTTGCGTGCAGTTGGTGCTTTCAGTTCGTAGCCGATGCCGAGCACCAGGGCGTTGCCCTTGCCGAGGTTGACGTGGGCGCCCATCTTGCCGCCTCCGTCGAGGAACTTGGCTGTGCCGCCCTTGCCAAACGAGTTGTCGGGAGCCAGACCGTGGCGCATCTTACCGTCGCGCTGCATGGTGACGCCGGCAATGCGTCCGTTGATGAAGATGTGGGCAGCCTCGTAGTCGAGTGAGTAGCCGGCCCAGAGTTGTGCCTTGTTCACCAGGATGTTGTAGTCGTAGCCGAAACGGTCGCCCTTCTTCAGGTTGCGGCCGTCGTCGTTCAGGTCGTAGCGGGTCTCATTAGAGCCTTGACCGTGCGAGCTGACCACGTAGGTGTTGGTGTTCGTGAAGTACTCAGCACCCAGCAGGTCGTCGAGCGTCTGGTAGTGCATGCCCTTGTTGGCAGCCAGGTTCAGGCCCACGTTGAGCACCGAGTTCTTGGTGAGGTTCTTCGTGAGCTTCGACGTCAGGTTCAGCGAGAGCTGGTCGTCGTGGTAGCGCTGCAGATAGTACATGGCCATCTGTCCCTGAGCGTTCATCATGCTGTTGGCCAGATACATCTTGTCCCAGTTCACCTGACGGTTGGCTTCCGAAGCTTTCAGATAGTTGTAGGAAGCCGTCCAGCTGTCGAGTGCAGCCTGCGTGTTGGCGGCATCCGTGGGGTCCCACACGTTGAAGAAGTAGCTCGGCATGGTAGAGTAGTAGTCGGGCGAGGGATTGGTAGAGTTGTTGTAGTTCAGACGGCTGCTGCTGTACATAGAATACTTAGCCAGGAAAGCGGTCGTCAGCTTGGTGCCATCGTTGATGTTCCAGTCCCATGTCAGAAGGGCGGTGGGCTGGAAATCCTTGATGACGCGCGAGTTGCGCTTCTTGCCGTTCTGGTAGCCCCAGAGCGGGTTGTAGGTATTGTTGTTGGCAATCCAGTACATTTCGTCGGTCGAGGCAGCCTGTGCGCCGCGCTCGGTGGGGTTGCCCCAGGTGACGAGCGAGAGTGCATGCTTGCCGAAGAGCTTCTCAATGCCGAAGAAGTAGCTCAGCGAGTTGTAGAACGTGCCGTCAACAAAGCCCAGTCCGTTGCCCCAGCGATAGGTGAGGCTGGCGGTGTAGGCCCATCCCTTTTCGGTGACACCGCTATTATACGTGTACATAGCGCGTACATTATAGTTACGGTTGGCACCAGAGAGTGTGGCGCGATGGCCCGTGGCGAAGGCCGACGGACGGAAGTTGTAGTTACTGGCACCGGCAATGCCTGTCATGCCGTAGGTGTTGTCTTCGAAGGGCAGCGAGTTCTCACGGCCTCGTGTCTGGTTGTTCAGACCGCCCACCAGAGAGTATCTGAAATCGCCGCGCTCAATGTCGTTGACAGGCACGCCGTTGATGTTCACCTCGTTGTACTTCGAGTTGATGGCACGGAACCTGTAGCGGTCGAAGTTGTAGCTGGCCTGGTTGGCAAACACATTTCGGTTGGAACCGATGACGGTTACGTTTTGCGATACGTCATCGTCTGCGCCCAACTGTGATTCGGTGAACGTGAATGTCTCTTCTTCCTGAGTGTCAATTCTCAGCGAGTCGGCATTCTGCTGAGCCATGACAGCAGGTGAGAGGCAAAGCGCCGTCACCAAGAGTTTAAGTTTTTTAATCATGTCTATTTAAAGTTAATTATTGTTTTTAGGCTGCAAAGATAGGAAAAAATGTGGTATGTTCCAAACATTTAGAACTAAACATTTGCGTTTTTCGGAAAAAATGCCTAACTTCGCGGCATCAATAACTGAACAATTATGAAAAAACTCATCTTTACATTGCTGTTGGCGCTCATTGTGCTGGGTGCTTTGCAGGCTCAGGAGAAGCGTTACACCGTGCATGCTGTAGGCTTCTACAACTTGGAGAACTTGTTTGATACCTGTCACGATGAAGGCAAGAACGACTACCAGTTTTTGCCCGATGGAACAAACAGGTGGACGGGCTTGAAATACAGTCATAAGTTGAAGAACATGGCCCGCGTGCTCTCAGAGATGGGCACCGATGTGGTGCCCTGGGGCTGCTCGTTCATTGGCGTGAGCGAGGTTGAGAATGCCAAGTGTCTGACCGACCTGTGCAATCAAGATGCCCTGAAGGCGCATAACTTCCGCTTTGTACATGTTGAAGGTCCCGACCATCGTGGTGTCGACTGCGGTTTGCTCTACAACCCGAAGCTGTTTAGAGTGCACAATGTGAAACTCGTTCCTTATGTTTATGTGAGGCCTGAGGATGCCGACCGCGCCACGCGTGGCTTCCTCACCGTGAGCGGCACGATGGCCGGCGAGCATGTGGCCGTCATCGTCAACCACTTGCCTTCGCGCGCAGCCACCAGTTTCTATCGTGAAGAGGGTGGCCGCCAAATCCGTTTGGTGAAGGACTCGCTCTTGAGGGACGACCCCAACGTGAAGATTTTCGTTATGGGCGATATGAACGACGATCCGCAGGACAAGTCGATGGCCGTGTCGCTGGGCGCCAAGCGCAAGCAGAAGGACGTGGAACCCGACGGACTTTGGAATCCCTGGTGGGATGTGCTGGCTTCGGGCACCGGTACGCTGCAGTATGACGGCAAGTGGAACCTTTTCGACCAGATTATCCTTTCGCGTCGTCTGTTCAATGCCGGTAAGGACGATCCCAAGGACTACTCGACGCTGAAGCACTTCAAGCACCAGATATTCAGTCGCGACTACCTCTTCCAGCGCGATGGCAAGTACAAGGGCAACACCCTGCGTACGCATGCCGGCGGCGTATGGCTCGACGGCTATAGCGACCACCTGCCCACCGTGGTCTATCTGCGCAAAGAGGTGAAGTGATTTCTGAGAAGGCGGTGGCAACGGCCAGTCAGTAAAACGAATAAAAAACAATAGGGATATGACAATCATAGGAATTGCCGGTGGTACCGGCTCGGGAAAGACTACCGTGGTGAGAAGGATTGCAGAGAAGCTGCCTCCACATTGTGTCGCCATCGTGCCCCTCGACTCGTATTATAACGATACGACAGACTTGACGCCCGAGGAGCGCAAGGCCATCAACTTCGACCATCCTGATGCTTTCGACTGGAAACTGCTCACCGAGCACATCCGCCTACTCAAGCACGGGCAGGCCATTGAGCAGCCCACCTATTCTTATATAGAGAGCAACCGACAGAAGGAAACCGTACACGTGGAGCCCAAGCCCGTCATCATCATTGAGGGCATCATGGCTTTACACTACAAGAAGCTGCGCGACATGATGGACCTGAAAATCTTTGTCGATACCGACCACGACGTGCGGCTCATTCGCAACATCCGGCGCGATGTGGTGGAGCGCGGACGCACCGTCGACATGGTGCTCGACCGCTACGAGAAAGTGCTCAAGCCCATGCACGAGCAGTTTATTGAGCCTACCAAAAAGTTTGCCGACCTCATTATCCCTTGGGGCGTAGACAACAAGACCGGCATACATATTCTTAAAACCTATATCGAAGGTATCGTCACGGGCGTGTGACGATACCTTTTTTTTCTTACTCTGTAACAGGCGCTTCAGGCGCTTTTTCCGTAATTTCCTCAGTGGCATCAGCGACCGGAATCTCTTCGGCCACGTCGAGATGCTGTTGTTGCGCCTCGGCTTCCTTCTTCAGACGGCGACGAATAGCGTTGATTTTCAGGGCGTTGATGGCCTCGGTCACGCCGTAGAACAGTGAGAGCCAGCCCAGCAGGTACATGGCCATGTTGATGGGTGCCATGGGCTTGAACATGATGTAGAGCCCGATGAGCAGCGTGAGGGTGGGGGGAATCCAGAAAAACAGCGACAACGGTGCCAGCCGACGGGCAGAGATGATGCTCATGAACTGGTTGATGGCACCCAGCACGAGGATAGCGCCGATGATGTACATCAGCACAGTGATGAACGATGCGGGCGTCAACGCCAGAATCAGTCCGAGAATCATGGAGCCCAGACCCACAATGGGGAAGGTGGGCACGTCGCCGGCCACCAGTCGGCCTTCGGCATCGTAGATTTTGTACTCGCTGACGTGTTTGCGGGCGTTGTAGTAGGTGAGCACCGAGAGCAAGCCAGAGATGAAAAACAGGATGCCGATGGCAATCGTGATGCCCGTGACCGTGTTGTCGGGATACTTGATGAGCAGCATGCCAACCACGATGGCCACTATGGCACGGAAAAGCGAACTCTGTAGAATCTTCATAGCTTCACAAAATCTTTATTTGTCGATAATGCTGTTCGAGTAGCGAACGGTGAGCGTCGGCGTGTACGTGTTCAGCAGCGTGAGGACGATGGTGCCCTTTGGCGTCTCGTAGACGGCCTCCTTGTGGAGCTCCACACGATGGCGCATGTCGGGCCACACTTCCAGTTCCTTTTCAAACTGGTCGTGCATGGTCTGCCACAGGTTGGCGGTCGAGTCGTTGTAGGATGCGTGGTACTGTTCCAGCACGTCGGTGATGCTGTCGTTCTCGTGGTTAAGCGCCAAGACAAAATGCTCCTTAGGGCTGGTGAAGACACTCAGCAAAGGGGTGCTCTGCGTGGTGTCGATAGTAAACCCTCTCTTTATGAGAGAGTCGGCAAACTGGCTGGCTTTCAGCGACAGCGACAGTCCGTGCCACGACAAATACTCGCGCTTGCTTTCCTGACAGGCGCTCAAAGCCACAACGGCCATGATGACAACTAATAATTTCTTCATCGTCTTGTTATTGTTAAGTGTTAGTCTTTCAGTGAATACGTGACGGTGGTGACCACACGAAGCTTCTTCACATGAGGCGTGCTGGCGTCGCGGTCGTCGATTTCGAACTGACCTTGGCCGGCGGTCTGAATCTTGCCCAACTTCGAGTCGCTGTTTTCAGCAAACTGTTCGGCCGTCTTCTGGGCGTTCTTGATGGCCTCTTCCATCATCTCGGGCTTCATTTTCTGGAACGAGACGTACTCGTAGTTGGCCGAGCTGCTCTCAATGGCCACACCCTGCTTCAGCAGTTCGGCCTGCTTGAAGATGGCCTTGCGTACGTCGGCAACCTTCTTCGACGTGACCGTCACCGTGGAATTGATGATATAGCGGAAACCTTTGCGGTTTTCTGACCACTGGTTGGCGTCGAGGTCGGTGACGGAGGGCGGATTGACGCTGATTTCCCCTTCGGTCAGTCCGTATTGCTTCAGAAACTGCTTAATCTTGCCCGTGGTCTGGTTGATGCCTTCGTGCAGCGAGGGCAGGTCGTTGCCCATCTCGTTGGTACTGATGGTCCACGTCACTTTGTCGGCAGGCACTTCGCGCTCTGCCAGTCCTTTTACAGTCACTTTGCGGTCTTTATTGGTAAAACCGTCGATACCCCATTTGATGCTGACGCCCATGAGTACCAGGCCGATGGCCAGGATGAGGGCTTCTTTTACTCTGTTCATAATAAGCTGTTTTATTTTGTTATCTTTGTTGCAAAGATACAAACTTTCTGCACACCGCCATACTTTTTGTAAAATAATTAACCTTAATTACATATTTATGATAAAAAAAGAGACTGCTCAACGGTTGGCAGTCTCCTCGCGGTTCAATAATATAGAAAAACCTTATTTATACATTTTCCCAAATTCCGTTTCACAACGTACTGTCATCCATGTGGTTGCAAAGTTAAGACAAATTGGACACAAAGGCATTTTATTTTTGCAAAACATTGTGTAAAATTTGCAAAACTTTATGTCAATTCTACAAATTTACCTGTGAAAACTGCAATTTTTTTTCATACACGGCTTTGTTCTCCTGCTTTATCACTATCTTTGCACTATGTTTCAGATACTGATAAATACCATGCCGATGTTTGTTTGCGGCATCCTGTCCGTCGAACTGGTCTTGGCGCTGCTGGGTAAGTTCGACCGCCCACGTTGTTGGCTCTTGGCCTGGTCGGTCGTCTGCACGGTGCTCTATGCCTGCCACATGCTCTATTTCCATCGGGAGCATTGGGCCTATCCTTATAGCGACATTGTCTATATAGCATGCAATCTGGCGGTCTATCCCCTATACCTTTTCTATATTAGCGAACTGACCGAGCCCAAGCCGCTGTCGCGCCGTCCGCTGTGGCTGGCCCTTTTGTTGGCTATTCCGCTCTTGGCAGCCACAGTGGCCGCTGTGCTCTACGGCGCCATGTCGGCCGAAGAGACACAAGACTTCCTGTTTGGCTATTTCTATCACGATGGCCGACAGGCAGCATCAACCCCCTTGTTGCAGGCGCAAGACGTGTGGCATTTGGTGTGCCGCTTGCTGTTTGCGGTGCAGGTTGTGATGGTCTTGGTGCTTTCGTTGCGCAAGATTAAGCGCTATAATCGCATGGTAGAGCTCTATTATGCCGATGCCGAAGAGCGCAAGTTACATTCGCTGCGTTGGGGACTGTTGTTGCTGGTGGTCATGTCGTTGCTGTCGTTGTTGGCCAATAGCGTTGGCCGCCATGTGTTTGTCGATACGCTTTGGCTGGTCTTGCCGTCGTTAGGTTTTTCGCTGATGCTGCTGTTCATAGGCTACACAGGATTGCAGATGCGCTTCAGTGTGTACGATATGTCGGAGAGTGCCCTTGTGAGCACGCTTTCCGCGAAGGGCCATGATGAGCCGATGACGGCTTCGCGCTATGCCAATTTGCAGGAGCGTTTCCTGACGTTGATGGCCGAAGAAAAGCTGTATCTGCAACCCGACCTGCGACTCGATGAAGTGGCCCGCCGTTTAGGCACCAACCGCACCTATCTGTTAGCCATGCTCAATGAGCAGTTGCAGATGACCTTCTCGGAATACGTCAACCGCCAGCGTATTGCCTATGCCGAGCAACTGATGGCGAATAATCCCGAAATGAATAAGGTGGAAGTGTCGATGCAGTCGGGCTACGGTTCGCCCGCATCGTTCTATCGTAACTTTAAGCTTTACCGCTCGTCGAAAGCATAAGCCTTTGCTATGCTTTGGGCCGCAACGGTGGCCGTGGTCCAGGCGGCTTGGAAGTTGAAACCGCCCGACACTTCGACCTTTGCCAGCACCCGCTGACTGCGCTCGAAGATGGTGACGTCCATGGCCGGCACTAACTCCTTTAAACGAATTGCGGCGAAGAAGCCTGCCGCTCCTCCGCCGATGATTGCTGTTCTCATAAGTTGTGTCGACACTTGGATTCGGACCAAGGACCCCCACCATGTCAAGGTGATACT
>CAMOTK010000050.1 GCA_946625715.1 uncultured Prevotella sp.
AGACGAGGGCAAGGCTTTCCCCGCCGATTTCATCAACGAGGGTGTCGACCAGACACGTGGTTGGTTCTTTACGCTCCACGCCATCGGTACCATGATTTTCGACTCCGTAGCTTTCAAGAACGTCATTTCCACCGGTCTTGTGCTCGATGCCAAAGGCAACAAGATGTCGAAGCACGTGGGCAATGTGGTCAATCCGTTCGATATGATTGAGAAGTACGGCTCCGATGCTGTGCGCTTCTATATGATGACCAACTCTGAGCCGTGGGACAATCTGAAGTTCGACCCCGAGGGCGTCGACGAAGTGCGCCGCAAGTTCTTCGGTACCTTATATAATACGTATAGCTTCTTTGCACTCTATGCCAACGTCGATGGTTTCGACCCCACCCAGCATGCTGCACAGAACACGACAGAGGCTCCGGAGATTGACCGCTGGATTCTCTCTTCGCTCAATACGCTGATTAAGGGCGTAGAGAAGGAACTCGACAACTACGACCCCACACGTGCCGGCCGACTGATTGACACATTCGTCAACGACGACCTCAGCAACTGGTATGTGCGCCTGAACCGCAAACGTTTCTGGGGCAAGGAGATGTCGGCCGACAAGCTCTCGGCTTACAACACGCTCTATACCTGTCTGATGACGGTGGCCAAGTTGCTGGCTCCCTTCGCTCCGTTCTATGCCGACCAGCTCTACAAGGATTTGGGCGGCCAGCTGGAGAGCGTTCATCTCGACCGCTTCCCCGAGGCCAACGAACAGCTCATCGACAGCGAACTGGAAGCCCGCATGCAGATGGCTCAGAAGATAACGTCGATGGTGCTCGCACTGCGCCGCAAGGTGAACATCAAGGTGCGCCAGCCGCTGCAGTGCATCATGGTGCCCGCCACTGCTGAGCAGAAGCAGCACATAGAAGCCGTGAAGCAACTCATCATGAATGAGGTGAACGTCAAGGAACTGAAATTCGTTGAGGGTCAGGGTATTCTGGTGAAAAAGGTAAAGTGTAACTTCCGCGTTATGGGTAAGAAGTTTGGCAAGCAGATGAAGGCCGTTGCCGCTGCTGTCGACGCACTCACTCAGGAGCAGATTGCACAGCTCGAAACCACAGGCCGCCTGTTGCTGAACGTAGAAGGACTCGACAATGCTGAGGTACTTGCCGAGGATGTGGACATCATCAGCGAAGACATTCCCGGATGGCTCGTGGCCAACGAAGGCGCTCTCACTGTAGCCCTCGAAGTAGAGCTCACCGACGAACTGCGCCAGGAAGGTATGGCTCGCGAAATCATCAATCGCGTGCAGAACCTGCGCAAGGAGAGCAACTTTGAAATCACCGACCGCATTGGCGTCACCATCGCCCCCAACGACGAAGTGCAGAAGGCTGTGGAAGCCTTTGGCGACTACATCAAGACGCAGGTGCTGGCCGACAGCATCACCATAGCACCGAACGACGGTGCTGAAGTGGAGTTCGACAACTTTAAACTAAACATATCAGTAACAAAATCCTAATAATTATGACAGAAAAAACACGCTACTCTGATGAAGAACTCGAGGAGTTCCGTCAGATTATCAATGAGAAAATGGAACTGGCCAAGCGTGACTACGACCAGATGATGCGCGTTCTGATGAATCAAGACTCAAACGATGTCGACGATACATCGCCCACTTACAAAGCGCTCGAAGAGGGTAGTGCTACGCAGTCGAAGGAAGAACTCATACAGTTTGCTGCGCGCCAGCAGAAGTTCATTCAGGGTCTGAAGGCAGCGCTTCAGCGCATCGACAATAAGACCTACGGCATCGACCGCATCACGGGCAAGCTCATTCCGAAGGAGCGTCTCAGAGCAGTGCCTCATGCCACGCTGAGCGTAGAGTCGAAGGAACTGGAGAAGAAGAGAAAATAACTGATGCAGAGCAATCTCCTGACAAAAGGACGTGTGGCAGTGATATTGGTCATTGCCATACTCCTTATTGACCAAGCCATAAAAATCTGGGTGAAAACCTCGATGTCGCTGCACGAAAGTCTGCGCATCACCGATTGGTTCTTCATCAGTTTCATCGAGAACAACGGTATGGCCTACGGCATGCAGATAGGTTCCAAGCTGCTCTTGTCGCTCTTCCGTCTGGCAGCCATCGGTGTGCTTGGCTATTACATCTGGCTACAGGTGAAGAAGCAAGCACGTTGGGGCTACATTGTTTGTCTGTCGATGATATTGGCTGGTGCTGCGGGCAATCTGATTGACTGCATGTTCTACGGACTCATCTTCACTGCTTCGTCAGAGTTCTACGTCAGCTATTTCGTACCCTTCGGCACTGGCTATGCGCCCTTCCTCATGGGTAAGGTGGTCGACATGTTCTATTTCCCGCTCATCGTCACCACTTGGCCGTCGTGGGTACCCTTCTGGGGCGGCGAAGAATTCATTTTCTTCAGTCCTGTATTCAACTTTGCCGATGCCAGCATTTCGGTAGGCGTAGTGCTGTTGTTGCTCTTCTTCCGCAAGGAGATAAGTGAAATAACGTTGAAAAAATGACCAAAAGGCTTGTCCTATATATATTAATAGGTGTAGCTGCTCTGGCGGCCTGCAAACCACGCACGCCCCGACAGTACATTCAGCCCGACGAGATGGAAGACATTCTCGTCGACTATCATCTGGGACAGGCTATGGCGCAAGTCAGCAACTACGAGGAGCGCGACTACAACAAGACGCTCTACCTGGCTGCTGTGCTTGAGAAGCATCACGTGAGCAGAGCCGAGTTCGACTCGTCGCTCGTTTACTACTACACCCGTGCCGACCGCTTTATGACTATCTACCGGCATGTTGCCGACCGGTTGCAAAAGCAGGCAGTGGCCTTAGGCGCTACGGAAAGCGAGGTCAACAAGTTTGCCCAGTTGTCGCTTGGCGGCGATACCGCCAATATCTGGACGCTGCGCGACAATGCTTTGCTCATTCCCATACCACCGTACAATCGCATCGACTTTGAGGCAGAAGTAGATACGGCCTTCCACCAAGGCGACCATTTCCAGTTCAACTTCGCCAGCGATTTCCTGATGCAGAACGGTTCGCGTAGTGCCTATGCGATGATTTGTCTGAAATATGACAACGACAGCGTCGTTAGCCGCTCGCAGAACATCATGGGCGGCAACCTCGTACAGCTGCGTCTTGAAGCCGACCCGAAGCTGAAAATCAAGCGTCTCTGGGGCTATATCTATATGGATGGCGGCGCCGAACGGACCAACAACCTGCGCTTGCTCTTTCTGAACCATCTACAACTCATCAGATTCCATCAGCAAAAGCATGAAGACAACAAGGAAGATAGCAGTACATCACCTGATACTGCCAGAACAGTCGCTCAGCCTGACTCAAGCAGTCGTCGAGATACAGTCGGGAGAGGTATGCAGATACTACCACTTCGACCAGGAGCAGGCGGCCACTGAATGGTGGGGCGGAAGCATTGAGCTGCGTCACGATGCGGAAGGCAAACTTCGTGCTTGGCGCAATCAGCAAATCATAGAATAACGAAAACAATTAAAAACCTAAACAAGATGAATTTGAAAATACGTTTGGCGGTCATGAACTTCTTAGAGTTCGCCGTTTGGGGTGCCTACCTCACCTGTATGGGCAACTATCTCGGCTCGGCCGGTCTTGGTGCCCAGATTTCCTGGTTCTATGCCATTCAGGGCATCGTCAGCATTTTCATGCCCACCATTATGGGTATCGTAGCCGATAAATATATTCAGCCCCAGCGTCTTTTAGGCATCTGCCATCTTCTGGCAGGCGCGGCCATGTTGTGCTGCTGGTGGATGGGCATGCAGGCAGGCTTCGGCAACGAGCTGCCCAACAAGGGTGCCTTTATAGCTATGTACACCATCAGTGTGGCATTCTTCATGCCCACGATAGCATTGTCTAACACGGCAGCCTTCACGATTCTGAAGAACAATGGGCTCGATACCGTCAAGGACTTCCCGCCCATCCGCGTGTTAGGCACCGTAGGCTTTATTGCCACCATGTGGTTTGTGAATTGCGCCGTATGGGACGATGGCTTCTTCTTTACGCTGTCGAACAATGCCCATAAGTTCCAGTACACCTACATGCAGTTCTTCGTGTCGGGCTTCCTGAGCATTGTGCTCTTTGCCTATTGTTTCCTGTTGCCAGAGTGCAAGGTTGAGAAGAAGGCCAATGCCTCTCTGGCAGAGACCCTCGGGTTGAATGCCTTCAAGCTGTTTAAGACCAAGAAGATGGCCCTGTTCTTCATCTTCTCAGCCTTGTTGGGTATGTGCCTGCAGGTGACCAATGGTTATGCCGGCCCGTTCATTACGAGCTTCAAGGGAAGCACCGATGCTTTGGTGGCCAGCTCTTTTGCAGCCAACAATGCTACGCTGCTGAGTTCCATCTCGCAGGTGAGCGAAGCGCTCTGTATACTGCTCATTCCCTTCTTCCTGAAGCGCTTCGGCATCAAGGGCGTCATGCTTATGTCGATGTTTGCGTGGGTGTTCCGCTTCGGGTTGTTCGGTGTGGGTAATCCCGCTATGCCCGGCGTGATACTCTTCATTCTGTCGTGCATTGTCTATGGTGTAGCCTTCGACTTCTTCAATGTCTCCGGCGGCATCTTTGTCGACCAGGTGTGCGAGCCTTCGATAAAAGCATCGGCCCAAGGCCTGTTCATGCTGATGACCAACGGAATAGGTGCGACGATAGGAACGCTGGCCGCAGGTGCCATAGTCAATCATTACTGCACTTGGCAGGGTGACTATCTCGTAGGCGACTGGCAGACGTGCTGGTTCATCTTTGCCAGCTTTGCGCTGGTGGTAGGCGTCACCTTTGCCTTAGTGTTCAATCCCGGGAAACAAGCGAAATAAAAAAATATATTCATCATGAAGCGCGAACGACTGGTATTCGACAGCATACAGCAGATTGCAGGCGAGACGGGCTTTTCGGTCATTACGCTGACCGACGAGCCGCGTCAGCGTGCGCTTGCGTTTGTATGCGACCAGACCATGACCCGGCAGTTTGCGCTGCGCATGAACAAGTCGCTCAATCACGGTGCCTATCTGCCAGAAGCTCTTGTGGCTATGCTCGACAGCCAGTGCGAGATGACCATCTATGGCGTGAACGACGGGCAGTATATGGTGGTGCTTATGAATATGAGCACGATGAAAGCTACCAAGATACGTATGAGCGATGCTTGTCTGCTGACGATGATTTCCGACATACCGCTCTACATTGATAGTGACCTGATGGAGCAACAGTGTACGCCCTTCAGCGAAGATGCCAAAGGGGTGTCAATCCCCATCAACACCATCGACCGCCGTCGGCTGAGGGACATGCTCCAGAAGGCCGTCGACGAAGAGAACTACGAACTTGCCTCTATAGTAAGAGACGAATTGAAACGCCGCCAATGAAAGAAACGCGCTATTTCTATGTGCCCGATGCCGCTACAGGTCATGAGCTGCCCGAAGAGGAAGCCCAGCATGCGCTGCGTGTGCTCCGTCTGCAAGCAGGCGATGAAATGATGCTCATGGATGGGGTGGGGAACTTCTATCGTGCTGAAGTGACCGCCGCTTCCAATCACCATTGCCTCTATCGTGTTGTCGAGACGTTGCCGCAGCCATTGCAGTGGCAGGGTAGGGTGCATCTGGCCATTGCGCCTACCAAGATGATGGAGCGCATGGAGTGGCTGATGGAGAAAGCTACCGAGGTAGGCATCGACGAGATAACCTTTCTCGACTGCCAGTTCTCAGAACGCCGTGTGGTGAAGGTGCCCCGCGTGGAAAAGATTGTGGTGTCGGCCGTCAAGCAGAGCCGCAAAGCCACGATGCCGGTTGTCAACCCACTGACACCTTTCCGCCAGTTTATAGCCAGCCACACCGAAGGTCGGCGCTACATAGCCCATTGCTACGAAGAAGTGCCGCGCGTGTATCTGTTTGATGAACTGCGGAAGCCGTCAAGCACGGCGGATGCTCTGGTCATGATAGGCCCCGAAGGCGACTTCTCCATCGACGAAGTGCGCTCGGCCGTAGCTGCCGGCTTTGTGTCCGTAGACTTAGGGCAAAGCCGACTGCGCACCGAAACGGCAGGTCTTGCCGCAGTCATGATGATGCAACTCTCAAAAACATGAAACCGCCCATGAAACGATTACTCCTGCTTTTCACCCTTTGTGCCTCGCTCTCTGCTTCGGCTCAACAGCTTATGCGCGATGTGTTCTCGCAGATGCCCGATAGTGTCTTGACCTACCTGTCGGCCAACAACCGGCTCGATATGATAGACTTTATGGCGGCCAACATGAAGGCCGAAGTGACTAACGCTTTTGAGGGCAAGAGCCAGATGCTGGCACTCACCGACGACAGTCTTTCGGTGCAGCTCAACAGTGCCGTCCGGCTCGACATGCTGCTGCTGCCGACCACCGAGACGGTAGACAGTTGCCAGCAAGTAGTGGCCCTGATTTACACCTACCACTTTGCTTCGGGCGAAGAAGAGCGCATAGTCAGATGCTACTCGCTGCGGTGGCGCGAATTGCCCGACGAGGCGCCCTTGAGCATAGCGGACAAACAGCGGCTGAAAGCGATTGAAAAGTCAACGATTCTTAATTCGGACAATCGAATTATTAACAAAGATTAATTTATGCTACATTTATGTGGCAAAGACTTGCATATATGAGAAATATTAGTAACTTTGCACTGTGTTTTTCATGGTATTAGATTATTAAGGTTAATAAAAGATTGGTTGTCGTGAGACAATCAATTTTTTTACTCCACTTGCAATGCAACTATATTTACTGCAATGCAAATGGAACGAAAGGGAAGCCTGTGAAGGTTGCCCTTTCATTGTTTTTATGAGCCTGCTGAGGTAGACAACTTATAAATAGCAGTATTATTTCGGTTAAACATTTGCACAGCTCGAATTTTCTTCTTATTTTTGCAAAACGAAATAATATTCCTAAACAACACAAGTATTATTATGAAGAAAAAGTTTATTTGCGCCGTTTGTGGATATATCTACGAAGGCGATGCAGCTCCCGAGAAGTGCCCCATTTGTAAGGCTCCTGCCTCAAAGTTCTCTGAACTGAAGGACGATGCCGACATGACCTATGCCACCGTTCACAAGATTGGCGACGGCAAGCCCGAGGGCGTCAGCGAGGAGATGATTCAGGACCTGCGCAACCATTTCAATGGCGAGTGCGGCGAGGTGGGCATGTATCTGGCAATGGCCCGTCAGGCCGACCGCGAGGGCTATCCCGAGATAGCCGAGGCCTTCAAGCGCTATGCCTTTGAAGAGGCCGACCACGCCAGCCGCTTTGCCGAGCTGCTGGGCGAGTGCGTGTGGGATACGAAGACCAATCTCGAGAAGCGTGCCGCAGCCGAAGCCGGTGCTTGCGAAGACAAGTTCCGCATTGCCAAGAATGCAAAGGCCGCTGGCTTCGACGCTATTCACGACACGGTTCACGAAATGGCTAAGGACGAAGCCCGTCACGGTGCAGGCTTTGCCGGATTGTTGAAGCGCTATTTTGGAGAGTAAACCGATGATGAACGCAATAGCCACCCCCAATGCACCCGCTGCTATCGGCCCGTATAGCCAGGCTATCGAAGCCAATGGATTTGTCTATTGCAGCGGTCAGTTGCCCATCAATCCCGCAACAGGCGCTATGCCCGAAGGCATCAAGGAGCAGACGCGGCAGTCGCTGCTCAACGCTCAGGCCATACTCAGAGCGGCAGGCCTCGACCTGTGCCATGTGGTGAAGACCACGGTGCTGCTGAGCGACATTGCCAACTTCGGGGCTATGAACGAGGTGTATGCCGAGCTGTTCTCAGCTCCGTTCCCCGCCCGTTCGGCCTTTGCTGTGCGCGACCTGCCTAAGGGCGCATTGGTGGAAATAGAGTGTATAGCTGTAAGATGAAAGACGCAGTACTGATTCTTAGTGGCGGAATGGACAGTGTGACGTTGCTCTACGACCAGCGAGAGCGGGTGGCACTGGCCATTTCTTTCGATTATGGCTCGAATCATAATGCGCGCGAGATACCCTTTGCCCGCCTTCATTGTGAGCGTCTGGGTATTCCCCACATCACGATTCCTCTCGACTTTATGACGAAGTACTTCAAGAGTTCGCTGCTCGAGGGTGCCGATGCTATTCCCGAGGGCCACTATGCCGATGAAAACATGAAGTCGACGGTGGTGCCTTTCCGCAATGGCATCATGCTGAGCATAGCTGTTGGCATAGCCGAGAGCCGTGAGCTGAAGTATGTGATGATGGCCAACCACAGCGGTGACCATACCATCTATCCCGATTGTACGCCCGAGTTTGTAGATGCGTTCAACCAGGCCGCTGTTGCCGGCACGTTTGTGAAGGTTGGACTGCTCTCGCCCTTCACCCATCTGACGAAGGGGCAGATAGCTGCACGCGGTCGGGAGCTGGGCATCGACTATGCCGAGACGTGGTCGTGCTACAAGGGTGGCGAGAAGCATTGTGGCAAGTGTGGCACTTGTGTAGAGCGCAAGGAAGCACTGGCCGAGGCGGGTATTGCCGACCCAACGGAATACGAAGACTGATTTTTTCCCCTCTACGTTACACCGTAAGCCAATTAGCCGAAGAGCGCCCTGAGGGCCTCTTCGACTTTTTTTACGGGTATGAGTTCGATGTGAAATTTCTTGCGGTCGAAGCCCTGCATGTTGTATTTCGGAACAATCATGTGGGAGAATCCTAACTTCTCGGCTTCGGCAATGCGCTGCTCTATGCGGTTGACGGGGCGCACTTCGCCCGATAGGCCTACCTCGCCGGCCATGCACCAGCCGCTCTCGATGGGGGTGTCGACGTTCGACGACAGTACGGCAGCAATGACGGAGAGGTCGATGGCCAAGTCGGTGACACGCAGGCCACCGGCAATGTTGATAAAGACGTCTTTCTGCATGAGCTTGAAGCCCACGCGCTTTTCGAGCACAGCCAGGAGCATGTTCAGCCGACGCTGGTCGAAGCCGGTGGCCGAGCGTTGCGGCGTGCCATAAGCGGCTGAGGAGACGAGAGCCTGCGTTTCGACCAAGAACGGCCGCACACCTTCGATGGCCGACGAGATGGCTACGCCCGAGAGGCCTTCATGGTCGCGTGTGAGCAGCAGTTCCGAGGGGTTGTTCACCTGTCGCAAGCCCGTTTGCTGCATCTCGTAGATACCCAGCTCGCTGGTGCTTCCGAAGCGGTTTTTGATGGCGCGCAGTATGCGGTACATGTAGTGCTGGTCGCCCTCGAACTGTATGACGGTGTCGACGATGTGTTCCAGGATTTTCGGTCCGGCCAGTGTGCCTTCCTTGGTGATGTGACCAATGAGAATGACGGGCACGCCCGAGGTCTTGGCAAAGCGGAGCAGCGACGAGGCACACTCGCGCACTTGAGCTATGGAGCCTGCGCTCGACTCTACCTCTTCGGTGGCAATGGTCTGAATGGAGTCGATGATGAGCAGTTCGGGCTTCACTTCCTTGGTGTGCTCAAAGATGTTCTCGAGCGAGTTTTCGCAGAGTATCAGGAAGTTGTCGGTATCGAGGTGGGGCGAGAGCCGCTCGGCACGCATTTTCAGCTGGTGGGCGCTCTCCTCGCCGCTGACGTATAGCACGCGCTTTTCGGGCAGATTGAGCATGGTTTGCAGCGAGAGGGTAGACTTGCCTATGCCCGGCTCGCCACCCAGCAGTACGATGCTGCCCGGCACGAGTCCGCCGCCCAGCACGCGGTTGAGCTCCTGGTCGTGCATGTCAATGCGTGGGTCGTCGTGGCTGCTGATGTCGCTCAGCCGCAGCACCTTGTTTTCTCTGAGTGCGCGCCCCGCCGAGGCAGCAGCCGTGGGGGCAGCCTTCTTGCCCGTGTCGGCCGCAATGCGAATCTCCTTGAATGTGTTCCACTGTCCGCATGTGGGGCACTTGCCAATCCACTTAGGCGATTCCTGTCCGCAGTTCTCGCAGACGTATGCCGTCTTGTCCTTTGCCATCGCTACTGTTTTACGGGAATCTTGTCGATGCGGCGCTGATGGCGCCCGCCTTCGAAGTCGGTGGCGAAGAATTCGTCCATGATGCGGCGGGCCATCTGCTCGTCGATGAATCGGCCGGGCATGACGAGCACGTTGGCATCGTTGTGCTGGCGGATAAGGTGGGCTATTTCGGGTATCCAGCAGAGGCCGGCACGTATGGACTGGTGCTTGTTGAGCGTCATGTTGATGCCCTCGCCGCTGCCACAGATGGCAATGCCGGGGAACACCTCGCCCTGCTCGATGCCGCGTGCGAGGGCATGGCCGAAGTCGCTGTAGTCGCACGACTCTTCGCTATAGGTGCCGTAGTCTTTGTAGGGCAGCCCCTTCTCGTCGAGATACTGCTTGACGAACTGCTTTAAAGCATAGCCGGCGTGGTCGCTGGCTATGCCTATTGTCTTTATTTCCATAATTGTCGATGATATCAATTAAGCCAAGAGCTTCTTCACTTGCTTGTAGACATTCTCGCCCGTGTAGCCCAGTTTCTCGTCGAGCACCTTGTAGGGAGCCGAGAAGCCGAAGCTCTCAAGACCCCATACGCAGCCGTCGGCGCCAACGAGGCCTTCGAGGGTGACGGGCAGACCGGCTGTGAGGCCAAACTTTTTCTTGCCTGCGGGCAACACTTGCTGCTGATAGTCAGCAGGTTGTGAGCGGAACAGACCTTCGGATGGCACGCTGACGATGCGCACCTTGACCCCATCGGCACGGAGCAGCTTGGCACCGGCCTCGAGGGTCGACACCTCAGAGCCCGAGGCGAGCAGAATGACGTCGAAGTCGGCATCGCTGCCAGCCACCACATAGGCGCCGCGCTGGGCCTGCGAGTAGTCGTTGCCCTCGGGCAGCATGTCGATGTTCTGACGCGAGAAG